>JBBSAN010000356.1:0-6870 GCA_038252265.1 Chloroflexia bacterium | reverse complement strand
CCGCCGCGCGGCCAGCACCAGCACCACCCCCGGCGGCAGGTGCCGGATCAGCAGCCCCAGGGCGGTATCGAGGGTGCGCTGCCCGGCGATATGTTGCACATCGTCCAGCACGATCACTAGGCGCGGCAATCCCGCGCGGCCCCCCCGATTGGCAGGCGGCAAGGCCGCCTCGAGGCTGCCCAGCAGGGGGGCCAGCGCAGCGGCCACCGCCACCACGTCTTCTTCGCCCGGCTCCTCGGCATCGACGGCAGGCAGCGGCGCGCTTTCGGTGCCCGACGTGTGCCGGGCCGCGAATCCTGGCAGAGCCGCCTGCATCGCCGCTTCCAGGTAGGCGCGAAAGACGGGCAGCGCCCGGTCGCCGGGGCTGAGGCTGTACCAGGCGATGGGCACCCCCCGCCCTGCCAGCCGCCCGGTCCACTCGGCCAGCACCGTCGTCTTGCTGTAGCCCGCCGCCGCCAGCAGCAGCACCAGGCGCAACGCCGGGTCCGCCGCCGCCGCGTCCAGCCGCAGCAGCATGGTGGCCCGCTCCATCGTCGCCCACATGGCCGGGGGCCGCAGTTTGCTGCGCAGAATGTTATACATACGTCATGAAGGCACCGCCCCCTCTGGTGCGCCGGGCCGGGCCACGGTGCGCCAGGCCAGGATCGTGAGCGGCAGCAGGAGCAGCGCCGGCAGGATCAGACCGCTGATCCACGGCAGTTGCCAGATCCCGGCAACGCTCGCCACCACCGAGGGTGCCCCCAGCCCCATAGGCCACGCGCCCCAGCGCTCCCGCCGCTGCCAGGACCGCCCGCTGCTGGAGGATCAGCAGGATGGCCGGGACGAGCAGCAATTGGTTGTAGAACACCCAACTGGGGATCAATAGCAGGCCGTAAAAGCAAGTCAGGGCCAGGCCCAGGCTAAAGGCCGGGCTGCCCGGCTCCGCCCGCCGCGTCCGCCAGAGCGCCCCGGCCAGGGCGATCCCCAGCCCCACCAACGCCACCGTCACCAGGGGCGGGGACAACCAGACCCCCAGCAGCGAGGGGCCGGTGGCATAGCCGGTGTACTCGGTCAGGGCGGTGCGCCATTCCAGCGGCCACCGGGGGAGCAGCACAAACGCCCCCCCGATCAGGAGGGCCAGGGTGACCCCGAAGCCCCCGATCAAGCCTTTCCGGCGCGGCCAGTCACAAACCGCCCAGACGAGCAGCCAGGCGATGACGACCCCGCAAAGCTGGGGTTTGACCGTTGCCAGCGCCAGGAGCACGCCCGCCCACCCATACCGCTGCCGGGTCAGACAGGCAGCAGCCCCGGCCAGGCACAGCACCACCCCCAGAGATAGCTGCTGGAGATAGAACGTATAAATCGCCGGGCTGGCACAGGTGGCAAGCAGCAGGAGCAGGACCAGGCGCGACCGGGGGATCGTCCAGCGGAAGGCGCGCTGCCACCAGACCACCATCAGCGCGATCAAGAGCGGGATCGCCCCATAGACAGCAGGCTGAAGAACATCGAAGGGAATCAAAGCGCTAGGGCCGACCAGAAAGATCAGGTAAAAGGGAAAGACAAAAGCCATCGTGGCCCGCACCGGATCATCGGGGGGCAAGACGCGCCCGTAGACCCCCTGCTGGATCGCGGCGGTCATTTCGGCGCTATAGGGGTCCTGGCCGTGGAGGAACCACTCGCGGGCGGGGAGCCAGTTCTGGTAGAAATCCGAGTTATAGGGGCCAAACGTATAGCCCACGTCCACCCGGCTCTGATTATAGTTCGGCAGGAACAGCCAGGCGACATAGGCCCAGGTGCCCACAACCAGCAGTGCCACCAGGAGCGCCAGCCCCCCCGCCCTCTGCAACGGTTTACCCATCCGATCTCTCTCCCCTCCGTGCGATGCCATACGACGGGTGGTCGTGTACGTCCTATTTTACCACGCCCGGCCAATGGCTGCGCCCTCCGACCGGGGGGCGGGTGCGCCTCAGAGTTTTGCATGGAGAATGCGTCCACGCCTGGGTATCGCCCTATCGCTTTTTGGAACAGGCACGCGAGTATCGCAAATGCAAAACTCTGAGGCGCACCCCCGGGGGGCACTCCATCGCAGGCCGGAGGGCGGAACCGCCCTCCGGCCCTGCCCCTTCGGGCGCAAACTTGGTATAATGGCAGGACATACACGCATTGGAGGATACGACATTGCCCGAACCGACCATGAAGCCGCAGGCACTCAAGGGCTTCCGCGACTTTTTGCCCGCGACCATGATCCTGCGCCAGCAGATCATGACCACCCTGCGCGGTGTGTTCCAGCGCCACGGGTTCGCCCCGCTGGATACCCCGGCGCTGGAATACCTGGAAACGCTCACCGGCAAGTATGGCGAGGACGAGCGGCTGCTCTATCGCTTTCAGGACCAGGGCGGGCGCGATGTCGGGCTGCGCTACGACCTGACCGTGCCCCTGGCGCGGGTCATGGGCCTCTACCACAACCAGATCGCCTTCCCGTTCAAACGGTATCACATCGGCCCGGTCTGGCGCGGCGAAAAGCCCCAGCATGGCCGCTACCGCGAGTTCTACCAGTGTGACGTGGATATCGTCGGCAGCGCCTCGCCGGTCGCCGATGCCGAGATCCTGGCGACGATCCTCGATGCGATGGATACGCTAGGTTTCACCGGCTACCGCGTGGTGATGAACAACCGCAAGCTCTTGCAGGCGATGGCCCGTTATGCCGGGGTGCCTGCTGAAGGGACCGGGGCGATGATCCGCGCCCTGGACAAGCTGGCGAAGATCGGGCGCGATGGCGTTCACGCCGAAATGGTGCGCGCCGGGCTGCCCGCCGAAGCGGCGGATCGCGCCATCGAGTTCGCCACCATCAGCGGCGGCGATAATCTGGCGATCCTCGATACGCTGGAGACGCGCCTGGCCGCCGACGCCGAGGGCCTGGGGGCGATCCAGGAGCTGCGCCGCATCCTCGAACTGTTGCCCGCGCTCAGCCCGTCTGCCGGGCGGGTGCAGGTCGATCTCAGCCTGGCGCGGGGGCTGGACTACTACACCGGCCCGGTGTTCGAGGCGGTGGTGGACGAGCCGAAGATCGGCTCGCTGGGCGGCGGGGGCCGTTATGATGGGCTGGTCGGCATGTTCAGCGGGCGCGACCTGCCCACTGTCGGCATGTCGCTGGGGTTGGAACGGCTGATCGATGTGATGACCGAATTGGGCATGGTCACAGCCACAGCCAGCGCCAGCCAGGTGTTTATCGTCGTCTTTAACCGCGAGACGCTGCCCGCCGCGCTGGAACTGGTGCGGGCGGTGCGCGAGGCGGGCATCCCCGCCGAAGTCAATCTGGAGCCGGGCGACAAGGTGGGCAAGCAACTCAAGTACGCCGGAGGGATCGGCATTCCCCTGGCCCTCATCGCCGGGCCGGACGAGATCGCACAGGGCCTGGTGCAGGTCAAGGATCTGGGCCAGGGCACGCAGCAAACCGTCCAGCGCGCCGATCTCCTGCCCACCCTGCGCACGCTGCACGCCCCCCCCGCCCCCGCCCCCGGTGCCGCCCCCACCGGGGGCACGGAGTCGTCGCGCCCACCGTTCGGGTAGCGACAGACCCGTGTGTGCCGCCCCGCCGGGGCTGGGCAGGGAGGCCTTTCCCACAGTAGGACCGTGGGCGACGCTGGGCCATCCCGCCGGGGCTGGGGCAGCGTTCCAGGCTGGGGCACAAAAAGAGGCCGCCCCAATGGGGCGGCCTCCTGGCTAGGCGGGGTGAGCCGCGCAGCCCTAGTGCTGAAGCGGGCAGTCGGGGAAGAAGGTCGTCGCGGCGATCTTCGCCATCTGGCCCCGGGTGACCGGGTTGTTCGGGCGGAAGTAGGGTTGTTGGGCCGCGTTGCAGGCTTCACCTGCACTACCGCAGGGATACCCGGCCACGATACCGCGCGCCGCGATCCGCTCGATAACCGTATAGAACGGGCTGGTGCTGGGCACATCGGCAAAGGTCTGGCCGGTCGCCGGGTTGGTGTACCCGGCAGCACCCGACGCGATCTTGGCAAGCTGTGCGCGGGTCACGTTGTTGGCCGGGCGATAGTACGGGCGCTGGACCACGTTGCAGCCCTCACCCGGCCCGCCGCACGGGTAGCCGCCGACCAGCCCGTGCTTCGAGGCGCGCTCGATCCACAGCCAGAAGGGGTTGCTCGGCGGCACATCCTCGAAGGTCTGCTGCTCCTGCGAGACGAAATCGGTCAGATTGGCGCTGTTGGCGATGATCTTGGCGATCTGGCCCCGCGTGACTAGATTGCCCGGACGGAACGTCCCGTCGGGGTAACCGCTGGCGATGCCCCGGCAGACCAGGCAGCGCACATAGGCATAGAAGGTGTTATCCGTCGGGACATCACTGAAGGTGATAGCGCACAGCGCGCCGGGGGTACCGGTGACCGTGGCGGTGGCGGTCGTGGTCGCCTCGGCGGGGGTTGCGGTCGCCTCGACGGGGGTATCGGTGGGTTGCGGCTGCGGGGTCGGACAGCCGTGGTCGCAGTAGTTATTGCCGTTGCCGTTGGTGTCATCGAGCAGGCGCGAGCCGTAGCGGACGCCGCCCGCAAACGAGGTGAGCAGGTTGCCATAGAAAGCATCCGCCTGGAACGCGCAGGTCGGGTTGTTGACCGTGAGCACCAGCGTGCTGTTCGGCGGGATGACGGCCAGGCTGTAATCATACAGCTCCTGGTGATCAATGTTGTTGTCGAACCGGCGATAGCTCGCCAGCCCGATCGGATAGCTACAGGTGGTCGAGTGGTTGGTGAACACCGCCTCGGTGGTCGCCCCGTTGTTGCTGATCGTCGCGTCCAGCGTGCGGTTGGGCGGCGTGCTCGAACAGCCCGGTCCCGGCGTGAAGACGGGCGTCACCACCGGAATCGGCGTGGGGCTGGTGCAGGTGAGGGGCGTGCTGGTGGCGCTGGGCGGTTCCGGGGTGCTGGTCGGGGTGACCGTGGCCGTGCTGATCGGCGTGTTGCTCGGCGGGTTGGTCGCCGTCGGCAGCACCACCACATTGGAGAAGCTCAGGTAGCCGGAGACGGTGACGCACCCGCCTGCGGGGAGGTTGAACGACCACTCCAGCCCGGCCCCGTTGTCAATATAGTCGTTGGGGCGATAGGTGTCGTGGAAGCCGGGGCCGGGAGCGGTCATGTCCCCGATGTCGCTCCAGATCGTGCTGTACCCATCTTCTTCGTAGTGGAGCGCCGGGGTAATCGGAATGAAGATCTGGTAGAGGGTGTGCGTCTGGTTGTAGCCGCCGATCGCGCCGGTCGGTGCGTCGTAATAACCGTAGCCGTAATCATTGTTATCGGTCCACAGGTCGGCGGCATGGAACAGGTGGATATTGGTGTAGGAGACGTTGCCGGTGTTGCACAGCGTCCAGTCGTTGCGGATAAACTCCTGACCGTCCACATAGCGCACTTCCTGGGTGAGCCGCAGGCCGGTGGACCCCACGTCGAGGACGTTGGTGACCTTCCACGGATCGGCCCCGGTGCCACTGCCGGTCAACACGCTGCTGACCTGGGTGTACATGTTGACGGCGCGGCCCGCCGGAACTTGCTCCGGTCCCCAGACCTGGCCGTTGACCCAGAGATAGACCCCTTCGGCGTAGGCCCCATAGAATTGCTGAATACCATTACGATAGACCGCATAACTGCCGCTGGGCCGCACGATCACACTGATCGGGTTGCCGGGAATGGTCACATCCTGCGGGCTTGCCACATAGGGCGAGTTGCCGGGCGGCTTATTGCCCAGCGGGCGTTGGGCGGTGGCAGCAGGGGCCAGCAGCGCGAAGGCACCCACCAGTAGCGCAATGATCCCCGCGATTGCGCCCAATTGTAACCCTAGTCGTCGCATCAAGATCCTCCCTCGTAAAGGCCGGGCTGATCCCCCCCTGGTATCAGCGCGGCGCTGGTAATACGGTGCCCATCGGTGTGATGCCCCGTTGTGCCACAGGGGCAAGGGCGGCAGGCAGCTTGCCGCCAGGAGCGAGGCCGCTGAGTGGTAGCGTGGGTTGGGTACGCATCAGGTGTAGACTCTGGGACCCGGGTTGGTGCGATACCTCGTGGCCCGGCAGGGCAGCAGCGGACCAGGCGGCGAGGAGTAGCGCGATGGCCTCCAGCATTCCCCCTTCCACTAAGATAAGAGACTAGATGACCGCAGTGCGCCGGGCCGGGCCGTCCTAACCCCTGGAAGTTAGCACGGGTGCCGCAGATCGATCAGTGGGAAGGTGGACGACGCGGGAGGTTGCGGGTGGGGAGATGCCCCACGATCCCACCGAGGAGTATCAGGTTGCCGGAGCCGGAAAGAGCGAGGGGAGAAAGCAGCGGCCCGGCCATTTGCCAGATTGAATCGTCGCCACATAGTAATACTATGTATACTAAAACAAAACAATTGGTCCTCTTACTATTATAGCGCCGATTTTGAAGCGCTGTCAAGATCCCTGGCGAACAGGCTCAACCGATCTTTCTGGATTTAAGCGCTATTATTAGCCGATTTTTACTGCGCAGTGGGGTACAGCTTACCGCCGCGCCCGATCGACGTGCAGGCAGCAAAAAGCCCGCCGCACCGGAACATGAATAGGGTGTTCCGGCGCGGTGGGCTGAGGGGTTATAAGGCTAGAGGGTAGCAGCTAGGACGCTTTGCGCTCCGACGAGGGGTCGCCGCTCCCCCCTAGCGGGCCGGTGATGCGCGAGAGGCCGAAGGGCAAGGGGCTGTCGCGGACGAGTGCCTGGGTGCCGCCCCGGCTGAGGATCACCGCGCCGAGGCCCAGGCAACCCAGCAGGTAGGTCAGCGGCCAGCCCAGCCAGGGCACCCCGCCGCCGAAGACCATGCCGATCAGCAGGAGCAGGAGCAGGCCCAGCATCCCGCGTCCCAGCGCCGACTTGGGCACCGGAGCCT
>JBBSAN010000355.1:0-6881 GCA_038252265.1 Chloroflexia bacterium | reverse complement strand
GTAGATATACTGGAACCCGGCCTCTTTGAGCGTCGCTTTCAGGTTGGCCGGGTTGAAGTAGGGTACGTAGCGCGAATAGGGCGCCGAGCGCACATCTACCAGCACCTCGATCCCATGCGTGCGCAGTAGATCGAGGAAGACGTCTAGCGGGTGGTTGGAGTGGCCGATGGAGAAGATTGGCATGGCGCTGCTATTACTCCTCCCGCGCCGCCCAGTCGCTGAAGACGTGGATGTGGCCCCGGTGTTCGGCCTCGTGTTGCATCAGGTGGTTGATGATCGTTTCGGCGGTGGTCTCGTAGGGGTCGCCGTTCCAGTAGTGGCGCTCCTCCACCCGGCGGAACTCCTCCAGGGTCATCGCCTGGTAGGCGGCCAGGAAGTGCTCGCGCACGATCCGCAGCCGGTCCAGGTGGGCGCTGAGCGGCAGGCCTGCCAGCAGGGGCAGCCCTTCCTCGCCCCAGATTTCTTCGGGGAACAGCGCGGCGATCTCGGGCGGGAACTCCTCTTGCCGCAGGTTCTTGTACAGCCAGGTCGCCTCGGCCCCGGCGATGTGATAGAGCATCGCCGCGATGGTGTTTCGCCCGACCGGCGGCGGGGCATCCAGCGCCGCCGGGGGCAGCTTCTCAACCACGCTCAGGGTGCGTCGCCGGGCATTTTCCAGCGCCCACAGCCAGCGGCCTATCGCCGGGTCACAATCCGGCAGCGATTCGACAATGCGCCGCGCTTTGGTCTGATCGCTCATCGTTTCCTCCTGGGGCTGGAACAGACCCTCCACAATCCTTGCTAAATTTTCCTAGCCCGTCCTGATCCCCGACCCCTGACCCCCGACCCCTGGCCCCTACGCCGGTGCCCCCGGCGTCGGCGTCGGCGGGGTCGTGTCCACGTCGCCCACGGTGTTGGCAGCGGCGGTGCCGCCCCCGGCGGGCGCGTCCATGATGGCGATGCCGCCGTTGCGGACCATGCTCGCCTCGACCAGTTCGGCCAGATCGAACAGCTTGATATCGTTCTCCCGGCCCTTGCCCTTGATCCCGTCGGTGAACATGCTGGTGCAGAAGGGACAGGCGGCGGCCAGGGTGCCCGCGCCGGTCGCTTCCACGTCGCTGACGCGGTTCTGGTTCATCCGCCGCCCGTTGCGCTCCTCCAGCCACATCCGCCCGCCGCCTGCGCCGCAGCACAGCGCGTTGTCGCGGGTGCGCGCCATCTCGACCACGGTGACGCCGGGGATGGCTTGCAAAATCTCGCGGGGGGCATCGTAGATGTCGTTGTAGCGTCCGATGTAGCAGGGGTCGTGGTAGGTGATCGTCTGCTCCACCGCCGTGCCCAACTTGAGGCGGCCCTCTTTGATCAGGTAGTTGATGAACTCGGTGTGGTGCAGCACCTCATAATTGCCGCCCAGTTGCGGGTACTCGTTCTTGATCGTGTTGAAGCAGTGCGGGCAGGCCGTGACCAGCTTGGTCACTTTCAGTTCGTTCATTGTCTCGATGTTGGCCTGGGCCAGCACCTGATAGAGGTATTCGTTGCCGGGGCGGCGGGCCGGATCGCCGCAGCACGACTCGCTCTTGCCCATGATGGCGAACTTGACGTTGGCCTGCTGGAAGATCGCCGCCAACGCCCGCGCCGTCTTCTGGCTGCGTTGGTCGAACGACTGGATGCAGCCGACCCACCAGACGACTTCCAGCCCGCTCACGTCCTCTACGTCGGCCACTTCAGCGATGTCCAGGCCCTTGGCCCAGTCGGCGCGGGTGCGGTTGTTGAACTGCCAGGGGTTGCCGTTGTTCTCCAGGTTGCGGAAGGTACGGTTCAGTTCGTCGGGGATGCGGCCCTCCTGCATGACCAGGTAGCGGCGCATGTCGGTAATCTTCGGCACATGCTCGATGAAGACCGGGCAGGCGGTCATGCAGGCGCGGCAGGTGGTGCAGGACCACAGCGTTTCGTCCATGATCACCCCGCCCGCCAGGGGCATCCGCAGTTCGGTCGCGGCCTGTGCCGGGGTGATGCCCGACCCGGCGGCCTCGGCGGTGGCGGGTTGGTGGCGGTGGGCGGCCACAGCGGCAGGCCCGGCGGTCAGCACATGCTGTTGCAGGTCGAGGATCAGCTTCTTGGGCGAGAGCGGCTTGTCGGTCTGCCAGGCCGGGCAGGCATCCTGGCAGCGCCCGCACTCGGTGCAGGTGTAGATGTCAATAATGTCCTTCTGGCGCATGTCCTCGATCTTGTTCACGCCGACCGGCTCCTCATTCTCGATCTTCGTCTCCAGTTCGGGGATCAGTTCCATCTGCCCCTTGGGGCGCAGGTCGTAGAAGAAGACGTTGAGCGGCGCGGTGAATAGGTGGAGGTGCTTGGAATAGCCCAGGTAGGGCAGGAAGCTCAGCACGATAAAGATATGGAGCCACCACGCGCCGTCATGGATCGCCATCAGCACGTCCCGGTTACCGGATTCGCTCAGACCGAGGGCCTGGAAGCCCATCGCCAGCAGGCTGCTGAACGGGCGATACCAGGGGTAATCTGGGAGGATCGAAGGCGACTCCGCGTAGTCAACCACGATCTCGGTCGCGCCGATGACGAACAGGGTGATCATCAGCAGGCTGATCAGACTCAGGATGATCCAGGCCTGCGCGTCGTTGCTGAAGCGTTCCGGCTTCGTCACCAGGCGGCGATAGAAGAAGGTGGCAAGGGCGACGAGGACGAAGAACTGGAAGATGTCGAGCAGGAGCAAGAATAGTGGGTTGCCGCCCAGGATCGGCAGCCGCCAGCCCGGCACCAGCCCGGAGATCATCAGATCGAGCAGGCCGATCTGCACCACGAGGAAGCCCCAGAAGGTGAGGGTGTGGGCGATCCCGGCAGGGGTATACCGTTTCCAGAGGCGGAACTGGCCCAGCACGTTGGTGTTGAACAGGGCGATGCGCTCGTTCAGCTTGTCGAAGCGGTTCTCGCCCCGCCCCAGCCGCACATAGCTATAAAGCTGGCTCACGCGAAACGCCGTTAACCCAATACTGGCGGCCAGGGCCAGGATGAGGATCAGCCGTGCCCACCATTCGTTTGTCGGGACCATCAGGGGATTCTCCTGTGTGCTGGTTTGGTACGCTGCGTTCGGGCACGTCCCCACCCGGTGTGGCGCGCGTGCAGCCCTATTATAGCACTCTCTTACTTCGACTGGGGCAGTTGCACGCTCCAATGCAGGGTGTAATTCAGGGTGCAGGTGTCCACTTCTTGCAGATCGTAGTCGATGTCCGCGCTGTCCACCGCCATGAGCGTGGCGAAGTCCAGCGGATCATAATAGGGCACCTCATCGCACTTGTTCAGTGAGACGGGTTCGGTGCCCTCCAGCAGCCCCTTCTTCGGGTCATACTCCCCGCTGATCCAGCCGCCCGCGCCGGTGGTGTTGGGCTTGCTCCGGTCGGGCACGATGGCCCCGAACAGGAACGGCTGATCAAACACAACGTGTGGGTTGCCGGTGTTCGGTTGGCATGGCCCACTGGCGGTGGTATCCAGCGTCCGCGTCTCGTTGTCATACACCTCGTCGTAGACCGAGGGCGCATTGCAGCCGCCGTCACTGTTGACAGCAATGTGGGCATGATAGGTGTAGGTGGGTTGAAGCACACTGACCGCCAGGTCGATCGTATAGACATCTTTGCCTGCCTCGTTGCGGAAGGTCACGATCGTGCCTTTGGCCGTTGGGTACGTGATGTACATCTCGAAGGGGTTGACGATCTTCCCCTTCCAGATCGCCAGGGCCTCGCCGGGCAGCGAAGGATTATGGGTAGTGCCGCTGCCCGCCACATGGATGTTCGTCGTGCTCGTGCTGTGCGTCTTGACGGACTTCAGGTTGGCATCGCCGTGGAGCGAGATCGCGTTGGTCGCGGTGAAGATATAGGTCGTCTCATCGTTGCCCCGCTCGTCCAGGGCGATCTCCCAGTTGCTATGGATATCTTCGTGACTCGTCGCCTGCCCGGTGACGACCCCATCCGAATTGCTCTCGATCTTATAGGTGGTGTCGGCCACGTAGCTCATATTGGCTTCTGCCGGGCAGGATTCGCGCAGGGCGGTGACGCTGATCTGTGCGTTGAGTATTTCACCCGGCACCGTGTTGCTGTTGCTGACCACCAGAATGACGTTGGTCGCGTTCTCCTCTTTGACGTTGAGGCAGAACTTCTTCTCGCGCAGCTTGCTCCAGTCCTCGACATAGCGCCGGTCGGGATGCGCCGGGTCACCGATGGTGACGATGGCCTGCACGGCGACGCCCGGCTTCTGGGCCAGTGCGCCCAGGTCGAAGTGCAACTGCGCCGCCGCTTGTTCGGGCTTGCCGACGACATAATAATCCATTGACGCGCCGGGCATCTTCAAGTTGATCGGGTAGGTCCCGTGGGCCACAAACAGCGGGCTGCCGTAGCCGCTGGTGGGCCAGGGTTGCGGCGGGGGCGGGCCGGTGCGCGGGATGCGGGTATAGGCGGCGTCCCAGGCGTTCTGTTTCAAGGGGGTGATGGGGGTGCCGTTATCGCGGTACTTGTCCGCCGGGCCTTCGTTCCAGTTCCAGAGGGCAAACTCTTTCCAACGGTCGGCCCAGTCGTTGCGGTCGGTCATCGAGCGGAGTGGCGGCTGCTGGGCGCTGGCCGCCCACAGTTGCCCGACTTCGGTCGAGTCGGTCTCCCCCCGGTGGGTCAGGTAGAACGGCCAGATATACGCGCCGTAGGGACATTCCAGGTTGCCATTGTCGCAGGGGAGCGGCCCCGGCGGCAGGCGGGTCAGCGCCCAGCCGCCCAGGTCCAGGTGCGGTTGCTCGAAGTTCAGCGGCGGGTAGACCAGGTCTTCGGCCCAGGTGGCGCTGGCCTCTTTCCACCAGTCGTATTCCGGCTGCAAGACCCGCACCGATACGCTGTGCTGGAAGGCGTGGAACAGTTCGTGGGCCATCGCGCTCTTGATGTGGGGGAAGTCCAGCGTGTTGTTCAGCAGGATGAAGGTGGCGATACATTGGCTGGCCCGTTGCTGGGGCACGATGTCCACCCCCGACGCCGGGTCGCCGCCCATGCGCTGGGGCAGGCTGGCTCCGGTGCCGGGTGCGATCTGGCGCGGCGCGTTCTCTCCCGGCCCGACCAGATAGACATCCAGCCGCCCGTCGCCGCCGTTCTCGCCCAGTCGGGCATCGTCGCATGGCTCATAACGGCCCAGCATGGCCCGCTTTTCGCTGGCCCACATGCCGCTGGCGTCGATCTCCCCGGCCAGTTGTGTCGCCACACCTCGCTGCGCCGGATCTTGCTGGCTATACCAGACGCGGGTGCGGGTTTGTGCCGAGTCCACCGAGGCCCAGGCGACCGGGGCAGGGGCGGGGGGTGGCTGGCCGGGGGAGGCGGGGGGCGGGCCGCCCGGTGTGGTCTGCGCCTGCGCGGCCAGGCCCGGCGGGCGGCCCTGGCTGGTCACGGTCGGGGGCGGCGCGTTCCAGAAGCTGGCCGGGTTGCTGGGCCGCAAGAAGAAGGGCGCGGCTCGCGCCTGCACTGCCGCTGGCAGGCTATCCCACCGCGCGCTGATCTCGTCCAGGATCCCCTTGCTCTCCGGGCCGGGGCCACGGTCGTCGCCCTTGTACGGCGCGGGCACCTTCACCGGGTCAAACGCCGCGTACAGCCGGTAGAGCAGGGCGGTGTCGTGGTCGAGCGTGCCCGCCGCTTCGGCGGTGGCGATCTGATCGGTGCTGCTGGGCGCAGCAGGCGGCTCGGTGGCTGCCGGGGTTGGGGTGCTGCTGGCCGTGGTCTCCGTCGGTGTCCTGTTCTGGCTGACCACCAGCCCCGTCGTGGCGGGCGTGGCGGCAGGGTTGGCGGAGGTGGGGGTGCTGGTGACGGTGGTGTTGTCGCACGATGCCAGCAGGACGGTGATAAGCAGGAGGTTGACAATGAGTGCAAGGCGGGATGGCAGTGGCCGCATGGGTCAGGTGTCTTTCTCGTCTTATTATGATCGGCGCATCGGCACTACGGCTGGATCGCGCCTGCTTCGCCCCTCGATCCCTCCTCTCGCCGGATGCTGTCGTCTGGGTCAATGATCTGCTGCGTGTGCAGCGGGTGCGTTAATGCGTGTTTGGATCGTCGGTTGGTAACCCCAGTGCAGCGGCGACTCGCAACTGCTCGATGTCGGCGGAGACAAAGGTGAGCGGGGCAAGGGATCGAGCCTGGAAACCTCTGCTTGCTTCCAGCGCTGCTGCTAGATGCACAGCATCATATCCCCGTACCGGATATTGCATCGCCAGCGTCATGGCCCTATCGTTGGTCCAGACACCTACTTCGATAATCTGGTAGCGCTTTTGCCAGTCGTCATAAAAGTTTGTGGCGGCCAGGGAGCCGTCCGCCATTGTGATTTGCCCGGTGCGGGCTTTGCGGTGAAGCGCAGTGATCATTTCGGGGCCAGTCAGACGCACTGTGTAGAGATCGTGTTTGGCAACCGGATCGATCAACGCCATGACCCACGCTGATCCTGTCTCGCTCACATACCCTTTAACCAGGGCACTGGTGTCGAGGTAGTATGCCGCCATTTACCGGCGTTCCCGAATGATTTGCTCCGACAGCGGTTCGCCAAACACAACGACAAGCGTGCGCTCTTCATCGGCCCTGTACGGGGGTGGGCGGGCGATCCGGCGTAACACTCCCGCTTGTAATAAATCCTGCCGTACCTGCTCTTCCGGCGACAACGGCAGCGTTGGGCGGATCTCTACGACCGTTCCCTCCTCTAGCTGTACTTCTTCAGTCAGCATTACCACGCCGTCTTTACAATACCTTCGCCAAAAGGAGGGCCATACTCACCGCCGCGTACTTTGCCCGGCTCTGGCAACGTGTGCCTGGGGACTCGTAATGAAAAGGCTTTTGTAGTAGAGTTGCGCTGTTACCACAACAACCTCAACTCTGGAG
>JBBSAN010000354.1:0-6911 GCA_038252265.1 Chloroflexia bacterium | reverse complement strand
GCGTCTGCTCCTAGCCCAGCAACCCAAAGGTGGGCAGGTTGCCGGTGAACACCCACCACAGGATGCTCCCCACGATCACCAGCAGCAGCACCGTCAAGAACGCGCCCAGCCCCACGATCAACCCGATCGGTTGTTCCCCGTCTTCCGTTTCCATCCTGCCCCTCCTGCTCCACAAACTTCGCCTATTATACCCGATTGTGCCAAATTACACAAACGAGTGATTAGTGGTTAGTGGTTAGTGGTTAGCAATCAACGACCGTAAGGAGCTACAGCAATTGACGCGCCACGATTCGCCGGGTCAGAGTAAGCACCCGGCTGCCCCTCCACATTGTCACCACCGCCGCGAAGATGCTATAATCTCCCGCATCCCGTTTCACGCATCCCGTTTCACGCATCCCGTTTCACGCCCGGAGGGCCTGTGTCGAAGGTCAAAAACTGGCACTATTTCACCCAGCCCTGGTTTGTCTGGGGGCTAGGCACCGCGATCCTGTTCAACGGGCGACGGCGGCTCTCCGACGACGGGCGGCGGCTGCACGAGCGGTTGCTGCACACCCACTATGAAGGGCTGGAGCACATCCCGGCGCGGGGGCCGATCTGCACGGTGATCAATCACTACTCCAACCCCACCCATCACGTCACCTGGACGGTGCTGGCGGTGTCGCACGGCATCACCAGCCAGCGCGACCCGGCGCTGACCGAGCGCGAGCGGGAAGTGGCCTGGCTGACCCAGAACCAGTGGCCCCGCGAGGTAGACGGCCAGCGCGTTCACGACCCCTGGACCTACTGGGTCTTCAGCCGCCTGGAACGGGTCTACAACCTCGTGCCGCACAGCCCGATCAGCGGCGATGTGGGCGGGCGAGCGGCCTCGCTGCACGAGATCCTGCGCCGGGCCACCGGGCGTGCCCCCGGCCAGGAAGGCCGCGCCCAGCCCGTCGCCCTCGCCCCCGAAGGCGGGCGCAACGCCCCGCACCTGCTGGTGCCCTGGCCGGGGGTCGGCATCATGCTCGGCTTGCTCTCGGCGGCGGGCGTGCCGCTCCTCCCCTGCGGCATCAGCGAGCCGGACAACGTGCATACCGTGCGCTACGGCCCGGCCTTCCGCCTCGACCCGTTGCGCCACCTCTCCCGCGAGGAACGCGACCACGCCTGGGCCGACACCACCATGCGCCACCTCGCCGCCCAGCTCCCCCCCGCGATGCGCGGCCCCTACGGCAGCGAGGAAGGCGCGAGGAGCGATCACCAGGAGGGTTAAGCAGCGATCAGGCGCTACAAATGAGGCGCGGTTCGGTCAAGAGTCAGAAGCGACAATCAGCGATCAAGCTCTACACATAATTCCACCAATAAACTGTTGACAGCAGGCCTAAAAAACTCTATACTGATAGTAACCGGGATGTTGCTGATCCCCTCCGTTTCTTCTTTTTTACCCGGTCTTGAGGAGCGCTTTCAGTCAGGGTATAGTGGGGAGAGGGAACCTATGAAAAAGAGTGCGTTGCTGCGCAGTGTCGCAGCCGATACCGGAATCCCCTACAGCACGGTTAAGCGCGTGGTGGACTCGATGTTGGACCACGTCATCGACCGGCTTCATGAGGGCGACCGCGTAGTGTTGAGCGGGTTTGGCACCTTTGCCCTGCGCCCTTATAAAGCACGCACCTGGGTGAACCCGCAAACGAACCGCCCGGTGGACATTCCCGCCGCGCTCCGCCCCGGCTTTGTCAGCAGCGCGGCCCTCAAGCGCCAACTAGGGAGTAGCGCCCCGGAGGAGATAGCCCCGGCTGAAATGGCCCCGGCCCCCCGCCGCCGCACCCGGGCGAGCGCGTCCGCCTCTGCCAGCAGCAATGGGGCCACCGAAGCCACGGCCACCCGCCCGCGCCGCCAGCGAACCCGCTCCACACCCTGACCCCGGCGGTCCGGCGGCCTGGCACAGGTGTGCCCGGCATACTGCTGAGCGCCCCGACGACAGGCGGCGGAGTCATCCCCCGCGCCTGACGGATTGCTGTGCGACCGGGCGACGCAGCGATTAAGAAAACCAACAGCCCCTCGGATTCGTACTAAATAGAGAACGTGTAATAACGCGGTGCAGTAGAACCGGCGGCCTTCTCGCGTGGCAGGGTCGCGGCCTGCGCCGATGGAAATGGAAAGGTTGTTCTCCCTCATGTTGGATCGGTTGTTTGGCCGCCAGGCGTCCCTGGACACGGCCCTTGCAGCGCTTGCCCGCTACCCCTTCCCCCCCGACACCGTACCTCGCCTGCAACCCTTTCTCACGACGGCCCCCCCGGCAGAGTTGAGTGGCATTCGCGCCGAAGACCTGATGATCCGGCTCGGCCTGGATGAGCAAACCACCCTGGAGTTGCTGGCGACGGCGGTCCACGAGGGGCTGCTGGACCTGCACTGGGATGTGTATTGCCCCGCCTGCAAAGGCAACGGGGCCACCTGGGATAGCTTGCAACAGGCCGTGCAAGCGGCAGCCTGCCCCCATTGTCAGACCAGCTTCGATGTTCATGCCGACGACGAGATCGCCGTGCGTTTCAGCCTGAATCCCCGCTATGGGCAGGGGCGCTTCCGCCGCCAGCCGCCCCCCACCTTCCGCACCGATGCCAGCCGGATCAGCGGGCTGGATCTGCTCAATGTGCAGGCGTTCCGCGACCTGCTGACCCAGCAAGTCTTGCCCGCCCATGAGAGCCTGCGGGTGAGCCGGGTCGCCATCCTCTTCACCGACCTGCGCGGCTCCACGGCCCTCTACGCCCAGAAGGGCGACCCCCGCGCCTACCGGCTGGTCCGCGACCATTTCGACGTGCTGTTCGTGGCGGTACGGGCCGAACGCGGCGGGGTGGTCAAGACCATTGGCGACAGCGTCATGGCCTCGTTTGTCGCCCCGGCCAACGCGTTGCGCGCCGCGCTGGCGATGCAGCGGGGGATCAGCACGTTCAACCGCCGCAACAGCCTGACCGGTGACGATGCCCTGCTGCTCAAGATCGGCCTCCACGCCGGGCCATGCATCGCCGTGACCATGAACGGGCGGCTGGATTATTTCGGCTCGGCGGTGAATATCGCGGCGCGGGTCGAGGGCCTGGCAACCGGCAGCGACGTGATCCTGACCGATGCCATCCGCCAGGACCCCGATGCGGCGCGGGTCGTCACGCAAATCACCGAAGACGGCGGCGACTTGATCAGCTCCACCGCCCGCCTGCGCGGCCTATCCGAACCGGTGCCCGTCTACCGCCTGACCCTGCCCGGCGCGCAGGCCGCCGCCCAACCCGCCCCGGTGCTCCGCGCCGCGCAACCCGTCCCGGCAGGCTAAGATAGGGGTCAGCCGGCCAGCGCCTGACCCTCCAGGCCGCCGACGGCACCCGCGTCACCTTCGATGTCGCCACCCGCCAGCGGGTGAATCCGTAGCGCGGCCCCGGTAGGCGGGCAGCAAAAAGGGCGGGCCGTTTGGCCCGCCCTTTTCGCGTTCCGGCGAGGGTTAGCTGCTCAGTTCTTGCTCCGCGCTGGGGCTGTCCCCCACATCGCTGGTCGAAGCGACCAGTTCCGGCGGGGTGCCATCGCCCAGGCGGGCGGGTTCGGGGGCTTCGCGCATATGCGACGTCAGCTTGAGCAGTTCCTCCTCGACCTCCACGTCCACATGCGAGTTGGGCAGGAACTTGCCGTCGAGCAAGCCCTCGGCCAGCGGGTCCTCGATCAGGTTCTGGATGATCCGGCGCAGCGGGCGTGCCCCATACAGCGGGTCGTAGCCGCGCTTCGCCAGCAGGTCCATCGCCTCGTCGGTGACAGCGAGGGTGATGTCGTGCTCCTTCAGTTGGACGCGCACGCGAGCCAGCAGGAGGTTGGTGATCCGGCGGATCTCCACGCTGGTCAGCGAATGGAACACCACCACCGCATCGAGCCGGTTGAGGAACTCGGGGCGGAACGTCTTCTTCAGTTCGTTCAGCACTTTGTCCTTCATCAGGTCGTACTCACGCTTCTGGGCCTTCTCCACATCGTTGCGGGTGGTGAACCCGATCGACAGGTCGCGGTTGATCACATCCGCCCCCACGTTCGAGGTCATGATGATGATCGTGTTGCGGAAGTCCACCCGGCGGCCCTTCGCGTCGGCCAGGCTGCCGTCTTCCATGATCTGGAGCAGCATGTTGAACGCTTCGGGGTGCGCCTTCTCGATCTCGTCCAGCAGGATGACCGAGTAGCTCTTGCGGCGCACCGCCTCGGTCAGTTGCCCGCCCTCTTCATAGCCGACATAGCCGGGGGGCGCACCCACCAGGCGGCTGACGTTGTGCCGCTCCATGAACTCGGACATGTCGATCTTGATCAGCGCGTCTTCGGAGCCGAACATGAATTCGGCCAGCGCCTTCGCCAGTTCGGTCTTGCCGACACCGGTCGGGCCGAGGAAGATGTAGGTGCCGATGGGGCGCTTGGGGTCCTTCAACCCGGCGCGGGCACGGCGCACTGCCTTCGCCAGTGTGGTGATCGCCTCTTCCTGGCCGATCACGCGGGTGTGCAGCGCTTCCTCCATCTTCAGCAGGCGTTCGCTCTCTTCGCCCGCGATGCGCATCAGCGGAATGCCGGTCCACATCGAGACGATCTGGGCGATGTCTTCTTCGGTGACGAAGGGCTTCTCGTCGGTCTTCTCGGCTTCCCAGCCCGCTTCCATCTGGCGGATGCGCTCGGCCAGGCGGCGTTCGCGTTCCACCAGTTCGGCGGCGCGAGAGAAGTCTTCGCCATGAACGGCGGAGTCCTTCTCCTTGCGCAGCATCTCTAGCTCTTGCATCGCCTCGCGGATGTTGGTCGGCGCGGAGCTGCGATAGAGCCGGACACGGCTGGCCGCTTCATCGATCAGGTCAATCGCCTTGTCGGGCATGAAGCGGTCGGGCACATAGCGGGCGGCCAGGGTGGCGGCAGCCTTCAGCGCCTCGTCGGTGATGGTCAGGTGGTGGTGATCCTCGAAACGGCTGACCACGCCGCGCAGGATGGCGAGCGTCTCTTCAACGGTCGGCTCTTCGACCTGCACCGGCTGGAAGCGGCGCTCCAGGGCGGCATCGCGCTCGATGTACTTGCGATACTCGTCCAGGGTCGTCGCCCCGATGGTCTGCAACTCGCCACGCGACAGGGCGGGCTTGAGGATGTTCGCGGCGTCTACCGCGCCCTCTGCCGCCCCGGCCCCGACGAGGGTGTGCATCTCGTCAATGAACAGAATGCTCTGACTATCCTTCAGTTCGGCGACCACCTTCTTCAGGCGCTCCTCGAACTCGCCACGGTACTTGGTGCCCGCGACCAGCGCCCCGATATCCAGGGCCAGCACCCGCTTGCCCAGCAACGTTTCGGGCACTTCGCCCGCGATGATCCGCTGGGCCAGCCCCTCGACGATGGCCGTCTTGCCGACGCCCGGTTCGCCGATCAGGGCGGGGTTGTTCTTGGTCCGCCGTGACAGGATCTGAATGACCCGCTCGATCTCTTTCTTGCGCCCGATCACCGGGTCCAGCTTGCCGCTGGTGGCGAGGGCGGTGAGGTCGGTGGCGAGGGCGTCCAGGTAGGGGGTTTTGCTGGGGCCTTTTTGCGGGCCGCCCTGCCCTTGCTGGTAGCCGCCACTGGAATTGAGCACCTGGATCACCTGGGTGCGGACCTTCTCCAGGCTGACGCCCAGGCTCTCCAGCACACCCGCCGCGATGCCTTCGCCCTCGCGGACCAGGCCGAGCAGCAGGTGTTCGGTGCCGATGTAGTGGTGGTTCAGCCGCCGGGCCTCGTCCACCGCCAGTTCAATCACCTTCTTGGCGCGGGGAGTCAGGCCGATCTCGCCCATCACCATGCGGTCGCCCCGCCCGATAATGAACTCGACCGCGCTGCGCACCTTGGGTAGTTCGATGCCCAGGTTGGCAAGCACCCGCGCGGCGACCCCATCCCCTTCACGCACCAGCCCAAGCAGGATGTGCTCGGTGCCGATGTAATTATGGTTAAAGCGTTGGGCTTCCTCGTTCGCCAGCGTCAGCACCTTACGGGCGCGCTCGGTAAACTTATCGAATTTATCTCCGGCCATGATCGTCTCCCGTTTTAAGAACAAAAAGCTCCCCAGAAGATGGGGAGCAGGAGTGCAGGCGTTGTGGGCAACACAGAAAATTAAGAAGGAAGAATTAAGAATTAAAAACAGGCATTCTTAATTGCTAATTTCCCCTTTTTAATTTCTCGTGCGGTGACGCCCGGTCTTGGTTGGGGGCGGCGCTGCGGAGGCAGCGCCACCCCACCCCATCTGACTGCTATTAAGTTGCGTTCTCGGCGTCCGACCCGTCGTCATCGCTGGCGGGGGTCTCCGTCGCGTCAGGCCCCGGTTGGGCGGCGTCGGCGGTATCCTCCGACGCGGCGTCTTGCGCCGGGCCGGTGGCTTCCGCCATGTCCGCTTGCACATCGGCGTAGGCAGGGGCACCATCGGCGGCGGCGTCTTGGGCCGGGCCGGTGGCTTCCGCCATATCCGCTTGCACATCGGCGTAGGCAGGGGCACCATCGGCGGCGGCGTCTTGGGCCGGGCCGGCGGCTTCCGCCATGTCCGCTTGCACATCGGTGTACGCAGGAGCCGGGGCGGCGGCGGCTTCATCAGCCGCGCCGGTGGCGTCTGCAACCACCGCTTGCATATCGGTGGGGGCGGGTTCGCTGCCCTCAGCCGTAGTCTCTTGCTCACTATACGCGTGCGGCGCGCTGTTGGCTTCACCGCTATCGGCCTGGGCGGGTTGCGCCGAGGTCTCGCTGCGGCTGGCCGAACTGCGTTCCGGAACGTCTGCGTCGGAAGCCGACCCCATCGCCGCTGCCATCGCCGCCGCCATGGCGGTTTCTAGCTGCGGCTGCGCGGGCATCTGCGCACGCGGCTCAGTCTCGTCGCCCCGGCGACCGCGATCACGGTCGCGAGAACCACCCCCGCCGCGATCCTGGCGGGG
>JBBSAN010000353.1:0-6924 GCA_038252265.1 Chloroflexia bacterium | reverse complement strand
GGGATCAGGAAAAGTGGTGTTCGCGAATTGCCACCATGCAGCGAAGCGATCGGGGTTCCAGGGGTCGCACATGATCGCCTGCCGGCGATACACCAGCGTGGGCGTGATCGGGTCGCCGCCGGTCACGAACGCGACCCCTTGCGCTGCGGTTGCATCGTGCTCGCTGTCAATTTCCTGGTATTCGATCTGCTGGCGGTGGAGATACGCCACCGCCGCATCGCTATCTTCACACCAGGCGCGCCGGTAGACCATTAGCGGTGTAGGCTGCATTTCAGTTCCGTGTTCGCGCACTATTCCGCGACGGCATCTCAGACACTGACCACGGGCTCGAAGTTCTGGATGTCTTCTCGTGATCCGCCTTCCCCTTCCCCGTACTGGCTATAGCTCGCCACGAAATCGATCGAGTGCAGCCACTTGACCATCTTGAAGCCCAATTGCGTCTCCACACGCAGGCGCAGCGGCGCGCCGTGCGGTACAGACAGCGGCTGGTTGTTCATCTCGTAGGCCAGGATCGTCTGGGGGAGCCGGGCCAGCTCGATGGGGAGCGACTCGTGAAACGGGCGACCCCGTGCATCCAAGCCGATCGACACGAACATCATGTAGCGCGCGCCCGCCTTGGGGTGACAACGATTCAAGATCTCGCTCAGCGGCACCCCGGCCCACTGCGCGATGGCCGTCCACCCCTGGATGCAATGGTGCTTGGTGATCTGGCTCTGCTTCGGCAGCGCCTGCAAGTCGGCCAGCGTCAAGCGCAACGGGTTGTCGACCAGGCCCGTTATCTCCAGGGCCCAGTCCTTAAAGTCCCCGTCGACCAGCCGCTTGTACTCCTCCGTGTCGGGTGGATAACCGTTGAGGATCATGGTGGGGGAGATTTCGTCGGGCCGGTAGGTCTGCCGAGAGCGCAGGCGCAACGATAACGTGCGGAGCCCGGGCCGGATGATCGCGCCCAGCATGTGCTGCACGGTGCGGGGCGCGCGCCGGGAATACCAGGTGGTCAGGCCCCAGATCAGGATACTGCCGGCGATGATCCCCAGGCCGATGGCGATCGCCAGTCCTTGATCGTGGTCGTGTTGGCCGAACACGATGTTGCCCATGTTATCGGCAAACCCCGTCAGCACGACCAGCGTCACATGGATGACGATAAAGATCAGGAAACCGACCAACCCGAGGAAGTGCAGACTGCGCGCCGTCTGCCGGCCACCAAAGAGCCGGGCATACCAGGGGAACTGCGCTTCGATGGCGGGCGACTGGGCCGCGCCGGTGAGGATCAGGAGGGGAGCGAGCACAAAGATCACCCCGGCATAGGCCAGTTGCTGGAGCGGGTCGAAGGGGTTGAAGGCCGCGGCGGGGGGCAGGTGGAATGTCGCATACGCGGTGAACGTCTGCCACGACTCCGCAATAATGGACCAGGAGGTGGGAATGAGGCGGGGCCAGGCGCCGGTGCTGAAGAGCAGGACCACATAGATCAGACCGTTGAGCACCCAGAAGCCGACTGCGGCAAAGTGCCAGTGGCGGCCCAGGCCCAGGTTATTTCCCGGCTGGGCGATCCAGGGTGACCAGTCCTCTTCTTGCTCCCGGGCGATCCAGGGCCGCTCCGGATGGATCACTTTTTTGGTGAATTTGATCCACTCGGTGCCGGGGATGCAATGATCGTTCCAATAGAGCCGGGGATACGCGGCCAGGATCTGGATTCCGGCCCGGATCACGAAGCCTAGCAGTAAGAAGTTGACCCAGTGGGTCACCCGGATCCAGGCCGGGAAGCCGTACTCTGGATCGTTCATTTGCGCTACCTCCGTCCAGATGTCCCGGTGAAAGACCAGCGGCAAGGGGATGGCACCGCACCGGTCGTCGCGGCGCTGCCCGTGTGACGGTCAGCGGAGGCGCACCGGCAGCGCCGCGAATCCATTGCTCGGATAAACATCTCTCCGCCGCCGCTCAGTAGCTCCGAGCGCGATCGTGGTCGTGCGCGCCAGCAGCTCTTCCAGGGCGACCCGCAGCTCGAGGCGGGCCAGGGGGGCACCCAGGCAGTAGTGAATGCCCGCCCCGAACAAGAGGTTCTCCCCGGGGTCACGGTCCAAACGTATCGCGTCAGGATCGTCAAACGTGCGTTCATCACGGTTCGCCGCGATCCAATTGAGCGAGAGCTTCTCGCCTGCACCGATCTTCCGGCCCGCGATCTCCACGTCGCGCGTCGTGCTCCGCCGATTGGACACCAGCGGGCCATCGGCCCGCAGAATCTCAGCGATCGCGGCGGGCAGCCGGGCCGGTTCGCGGCGCAGCTGCTGCTGCACGTCCGCGTGCTCCGCAAGGTAGCCCACGAGGATCCCCAGCGCTGCCGCTACGGTGCCGTGACCGGCGGTCCAGTTGCGCAGGAGGCTGACGATGTCCTCGTCGCTCAGCACCGCACCCGCGACCGTCGTCCCCATGAGGCGGCTGATGAGGTCAGCGCGCCCCCGCCCCCCGGCTGCCCGCCGCACCCGGAGCGCCTCCGTAACGTATCCGGCGAACTCGCGCGCCAGGGCCGCCCCCGCCTCCCGGTCCTGCGAAAACGCCGCCTCCTGATTGCCGTGCGTCCAGCCACGGAGATTCTCCCACGTCTCAGACGGCACGCCGAGGAATGTGCAGAGCGTCTGGAAGGGGAACGGCTGGGCGAATGCGCGGATGAATTCCACTTCCGCGCGCGCGCCGAGTCCCTGCACCAGGTCACCCGCGATGCGGCGGCAGCGTGGCTCGAGCGCCCGCATCTGTTCCGGCCGGAAATACGGCTCCAGCACGCCGCGAAACCGCGTGTGTTCGGGGGGGTCCAGGCTGTTGGGAACGGCGCGATGCGGGGAGGCACTGCTGTAGGTCGCCGGCTCGGCGAGGACGCTGACAATGTCCTGGTGTCGGAACAGCGACCAGTCCAGGAAGTCGCTGTAGGCGACGGGGCAACGCTCGCGCATCGCATCGTAGGCACGGCGCTGATCGCCGAGGACGGAAACATCGCGTGGATCCCAGTCGGGAGTCGGATGATTGCTCATATGCGCTCCTCATTCGCCTTCGTGCGCCAGTAGCCCGGCGACCCGCGCCGATATGTTGCTCGGCACGCCATGCATGACGCCGACAAATACCAGGTCCGCAGCCAATGCCCGCACCATGTGGTTCTCCCCTTCGTCAAATATCAGTAATGACTGGGGGCCAAACTCCCGCTCTTGCGCGTCCTTGCCGGCAAACATACCTTTGCCCTTCAGCACTACGACATAGAATGGCGAGCTCGGCGCGTTGTGCTCCTTGAAACTCTCCCCAGGTCTCAGCGTGAAACGAAGCACGCGGCCCTGTTTATCGACCAGGATCGGTTGGGCATAGGGGGTGTTCAGCATGGAACTCCAGGTCTTCCAACAGTTGCATAGTCCTCATCGGTTTCTCCTTTTCGGGACGGAGATAGTCTCGAACCCCGCAACCTTTCTCGTCTCTCATGCCAGCCGCCGGTGCCGGGACCCCGGCTATCCGATTGGTCCTACGGTGCCCGGGCACGCCGCCGCGCCAGCCGTCGCGCAAACCGTCGCGCAAGCGGCATTTAGCTGGCCAGCTTCTTCTCCAGGTATTCCTTCAGCGCCAGCGCATTGTTGTGCTCGGTATCTCGGGCACTATATAGCAGTGTGACATTGCCCGCGCGCGCCGCCTCAACCAGGGACTGCCCGGTTGGTGCGGCCGCATCCAGTTCAGCAAAGTATCGCTTCCGGAACTCACCCCACTTCGCCGGGTCGTGACTGTACCAGCGCCGCAGGGTCGTGCTGGGGCCGACTTCCTTGAGCCAGCCGTCCATGGGCAACGCCTCCTTTTTCATACCCCTGGGCCACAGTCTCTCGACCAGGAAGCGCTCGCCGTCCTGCGGGTTCGCCTCTTCATATACGCGCTTGACCTTGATCATCTTCAGGTTGCGCTCCTCGTGCCTGGACCCGCACTCCCAGTTGTGCATAGCTGCAACTTCGCACTGCTCTTGGTTCGGCACTCCAAGTTGTGCGGGTGCGCGCTTTAGTACCCCACGAATTCTTCTGTGCGGATATTGTCGTCGTTCACCCCCGCTTCAGTGAGTAATTTGCGCATGGCCGCAACCAGGGTTGCCGGGCCCGAGGAGTAATAGATCGGCACAGTGAGATCGTCGAGATATCTTTCCAGCATGGACTTTGTGACATAGCCTGTCTCACCGGTCCAGTTGTCACGCGCATGTTCCATTGCCGTCATCGTCGCAACCAGAGTAAACTGCGGGTTCTGCGCTGCCACCGACCGCAACTCTTCTAAAAAGGCGGTGTCTTCCGGTGCATGGTTGGAGTAGAAAAGCACGATGCGGCGAGATAACGTTGCTTGGGTGGCCTCAAGGAGCATACTACGCACGGGCGTGATACCGATGCCGCCGGTGAGGAAGACGGCCGGGATGGCGGTGTTGGTATGCAGCGTGAACGAGCCATACGGGGCATCCAGCTTCAATGGGGTGCCGTAGGGCATCCCTTTGAGTACCCGCTTGAAGGCCGTGTCGCGCATCCGGGTGGCGATGCGCAGGTCATTTTCGCAAGGGGCACTCGCCAGGGAAAAGCCACGGGTGTTTCCTTCAGCATCGGTCTCAGGCGGGTCGATGAGCGTGAAGTCGGCGAACTGCCCCGCGCGATACAGGAAACCGGCCGGCTTCGCAAAGTAGAACGCCATGGTCCCAGCGGCCACTTCCTCTCGTTTCGTCAGCGTCACTGTGCTGATGGACATGTGTCTACTCCCTTTCCAGCGCGCCTGCACCGTATCGACAGAACCAAAAACGCGCGCAAGAGGTGTATGCGCTACAAGCGCGCTACCTGCATGGTGTGGATCTTCGCGCCTAGCTCCGGGATGTCGTGCGGCCCGTCCTTGTAGTTAAAGAGCGGCCCGCCGCTAATGCCGGTCGTATCATAGGTGATCTGGGCGTGATCGCCCGCCAGCTCGAAGTGGGGCGGCTGATTCAGCGGGGGCGCGTTTGCCGGGAGGTCGCTCATGGTATGGTCCTCCTCCTTGCTGGATGCCGCCGATCTTTCCCCGATCTTGACGCCCCACATCCCCGATGCCCAGACGTCCTGTTGGCGATCTCCGGCCGCCTACCTCCCCGGTTGCCGACCGCCAGCAGCCTGTTGCGATGGTCGCGGGCTTGGTGGCATCGTTTCCACCCTGTCAGTATACCACTGCGGTAACGTTTCCACAAGTGCCGGTTATGTGCTATAATGTTAACGTGAGGAGAAGCGCGTGTGGAGTGGAGCTATCCAGGCAACTAGTACAGCGCGGTTGATATAACACACAGGCTGTATAAAGGTCAGCAAACGCTCTCAAGCCAATGCGTTATATCAGCCACGCTGTACTAGACGGTCGAGAGGATATGACGGCGCGACAGTATGCCAACGATCAATGATGTAGCGAGGGAAGCGGGGGTGGGCGTGAGCACCGTCTCACGGGTGCTGAATGGTCGCCCGCGGGTCGCAGTCGCCACCCGCCAACGCATCAATGCCGCCATGGAGCGGCTGGGCTACCGCCCGAACTCAATGGCCCGGGGGCTGCGCTCGCGGCGCACGCACACCCTCGAGGTGCTGGTGCCACTCTTTACACGGTACTTCTATGTGGAGGTTCTGCGCGGCATTGAAATGGGCCTCGGGACCCGCGATTACGGGCTGCTGATCCGCAGCATCGAGAAACAGGTCGACCGCGACCGGGCCTTCGCCAATTCTGGCGCCCACCACGCCGCCGATGGGGTGTTGATCGTCTCGCTCGCGCCGACCGCCGAGCTGGTGGCGCGGCTTCAGGCCGCCCTATGCCCTGTTGTGCTGGTCGACGCCCACTATGATAAGCTACCAAGCATCACGGTTGACCACGAAGCTGCTGCCGTTGCGGCGGTGGGGCATTTGCTGGACCTTGGTCACTGCCGGATCGCGCTGATTGACCGCCAGGAGGACCCGTTCACACCGGCGCGCTCCGGAGGGCGCCAGGCGGGCTATCGCAAGGCGCTCGCTGGGGCTGGCCTGCCGCTATGTCCCGCATATGAAATGGTAGCCGATTTCAGCCCGGAAGCGGGTCTGGAAGCGCTCCACACGTTGCTCGCGCTGCCTCAGCCGCCCACGGCCATCTTCGTCGGCAGCGATGCGCAGGCCGTAGGCGTTCTTCAGGGTGCGCGCCAGCTAGGCTGCCGAGTACCGGAAGATCTGTCGATCGTTGGTTACAACGATATTGAGCTGGCCCCGTACCTGGGTTTGACGACGGTGCGGGTGCCGATGTACGAGATGGGGCGGCGCGGCGTCGCGTTGCTGCTGGCCCAGTTGGACGACCCCCCGCCAGTCCCGGTCCAGGAACGCCTGCCCGCCGAACTGGTGCTGCGGACTACGACGGGCCGGCCCGCCGTTCAGGGATAGCGATGCCGGCATAAGGGATTACGGATGGGATCGCACTCCGCAGTCCGCTGGAAATCGGAGGCCACTTCTGCTGCCACACTCTGAATCGTTGGTCGGGCCGCCCGGTTGGGTCCTGGCCGCGCACGTCGCCGTGCCGTGCGCCCCGCCCTACCGGCTCGACCTGACCGTGGCTGTGCTGCGGCGTACTCCGCTGAACCCGGTGGATGTCCTGGCCGCGGATGGCCGCTACCTGCGGGCCTTTGCCAGCCCGACCGGCCTACAGGTCGGTGTTGCCTACCAACCGCCCGGTACGCCGACTCTCCACATCGCCTGCTACCAGCCCCTTGTCGCTAACGGCGAACGCAAGGCGCCCAATGAAGAACTCAGCGCGTGTATCCCCCAGATGCTGGGCACCGGCGTGAACCTGTCGGGCTTCTACGCCGTCGCGGCCAACGTGCCGGAGCTTGCGGCGCTGATTGGGCAGGCACGGGGGGTGAAGCCGCCGCGCTATCCCTCGCTGTGGGAGGCGCTGTGCAACGCGATCATG
>JBBSAN010000352.1:0-6943 GCA_038252265.1 Chloroflexia bacterium | reverse complement strand
CCGCTCCATTCGACGGTCGAGGGCCTCAGCATGGGCATCAGCGTGGACCCGCCGGTGATCGAAGAATGGGCCAGCGGCCACCGTCCCGTGGCCGACGACCCCGCCCCGGTCCCGACCCTGCGGCCCATCGAACCCAGCGCGACCGACAAACCGTCGATTGTGCGGCAGTGAAACGTGATGCGTGATACGTGATGCGTGATGCGGATTGCGGATTGCGGATTGCGTAATAATGTAGATTACTCAGTACTCACTACTCAGCACTCACTACTCAGTACTCACTACTCAGTACTCAGCACTCAGCACTCAACACTAACCACCAACTACCCGTATGTTTTACTATTACCTGCTCAAGTACGGTCAACATGTGGTGCCGTTTATCCCCTTGCGGTTGGGATACGCGGTCTGCTGGATGGTGGGCTGGGCGGTGTTCTGGGGGAACGGGCGGGTGCGGCGGGCGGTGCTAGGCAACATGCGCCATGTGGTGCCCAATGCATCGCGGGCGCAGTGGGGCCGCCTGGGCCGCCGGATCATCATCAACCAGCAGAAGAATTATTACGACCTGATGCGTCTGCCCCATCTTGACGCCGAGGACATCAGCAAGCTGGTGGATGTGTCCGGCATGGAGTATTTCGATGCCGCGCTGGCCGGGGGGCGGGGGGCGATCATGGTCTCGCCCCACCTGGGGAACTATAACCTCGCCACGCAGATCGCGGTCCCCCGCCACGTCAAGGCGCACATCATCGCCGAGCGGTTGCAACCGCCCCAGGTGCATAAGCTGATCAACGGCCTGCGCGAGCGCCTGGGCCTGCACCTGATCCCGCTGGACGATCCCAACCTGGCCCGCGCCATCTTCAAGCTCCTGCGAGCGGGGGAGGTGCTGGGCCTGGCGATGGACCGCGAGATGACCGGCAACGGCATCCCGGTGCAACTGTGCGGGCGCACCGCCATGCTACCCACCGGGCCGGTCACGCTGGCCTTGCGCCTGGGGGTGCCCCTGCTGCCGGTGCGGGCCAAGCGGCTCTCCAACCTGCACACCGAGGTGCGCATCTATCCGCCGCTGGCCCTGGTCCGCACCGGCGACATGACCCACGATATCGCCGTCGGGACCCAGCTCCTGGCCTCCTTGCTGGAAGAAATGGTGCGTGAAACCCCCGACCAGTGGGTGGTCCTCCAGCCCATCTGGCCCGAAGATGGCGGCCCGGCCCTCCCCGCCCCCGCGCCGGTCGCCCTCCCCGCCCCGGAACCGGTGCCGGTGCAGCAGAGCGCGTGATGCGTGATGCGTGATGCGTGATGCGTGACAAATTACCCACAGTATAGTGCGTACTGCGTATTGCGTATTGCGTAACAACGTTAGAAATACTGATCACTCAGCACTCAGCATTCGGTACTGACGACTGACCACTGACCACTGACCACTGACCACTGACCACTGACCACTGACCACTGACCACTCGTCCGAGCCACACGTATGCACTGCCAGCACCTCGAACTGACCGACTTCCGCAACTACCCCAGCCTCGAACTGTTGCTGGAGCCGGGGATCAGCGCGTTCCAGGGCGAGAACGCCAGCGGCAAGACGAGCCTGCTCGAAGCGATCTATCTGCTGGCGACCAGCCGGTCGCCGCGCACCAACGCCGAAGTCGAACTGGTGAACATGGCGGCGGAGACCTTTCCCGGCGTATCGCCATTCGCCCGCGTCGGCGCGCAGGTGGCCCGGCGGCGCGGCCAGGTGGCCCTGCAACTGATCATCAGCCGCGAGGATAGCCGCCCGCTGGACGGCACCGCCACCCCCCTGACCCGCAAGCGGATCACGATCAACGGCGTCCCCCGCCGCGCCGTAGACCTGATCGGCGCGATCAACGTCGTGCTGTTCACCCCGCAAGACCTGGACCTGGTGCTGGGGGAACCGTCACTGCGCCGCCGCTACATGGATATCACCATCGCCCAGGTGGATCACCGCTACGTGCGCACGCTCACCCACTACAACAAGCTGGTGCTGCAACGCAACGCCCTCCTGCGTGCCCTGCGCGAAAGCGGGCGCAACCCGCTGGGGCGCGATGTGCGCGACGAATTGCGCTACTGGGATGAAGAAATGGCGCAGGCGGGGGCCTATCTGGTCCTGCGCCGCGAGGTGTTCCTGGGCCGCCTGACCCTGCTGGCCGCCGCCGCGCACCTGCAACTGGCCGGACCCGCGCCCACCGGGGGCAGCAACGACCTCCGCATCGGCTACGGGTCGGCGGTGGCCCCAGCCGCCCGCGCCGCGCTGGCCCCCGACCTGGAGGCGCACTGGGCCATCATCCATGCTGCCAGCGTGGGCGGGGCCGAGGAGACGGTGGACGATGCGCTCTTGCGGGCGCGGATTCCGCATGTGGAACAGCGGGTCACCCGCATTGCGACCGAGTTTCTGGATCAGCTAGAGGCGTTGCGGGCGCAAGAGGTGCGCCGGGGGGTGTCGTTGCTGGGGCCGCACCGCGACGACCTGTCGCTGCGGCTGGGCGGGCAAGACCTCGCCAGCTTCGGGTCGCGCGGGCAGCAACGGACAGCGGTGCTGGCGATCAAGCTGGCCGAGGTAACGCTGATGCGCGCCGAAACGGGCGACACGCCGATCCTCTTGCTCGATGACATTGTCTCCGAGTTGGATGCCCGCCGCCGCCAGTTCCTGGTCCGCACGCTGACTGAACCGCTGCCGGGAGCCGACCATCCACCCCAGGTCTTGATCACCACCACCGACTGGAGCAGCTTCGACCCGGCCTTCCTGGCCCATGTCACCCGCTATGAGATCACCGGCGGCGAAGTACGCCCGGTCGCTTGATTGTAGATTGTAGATTGTAGATTTTGGACTTTACGGTTGCTGCGTAACCACCAACTCCCGTTGACGCGCTGCTCCGTCGCCACTCCAAAATCTGAAATCCAAAATCTACAATGAATTAGCCGCTCACCGCCACCAGCAGATCGATGTCGGTCAGGACCGGCGGCTGGCGGTGGGCATCTTTCACCACCGCCTGCACTGTGTACCCATCGGCCAGGATCTCACCGATCATCTCGCCGATCAGGGTCATCGTGGGCATCGGGGGCTGCTGATCCATATAAACTTCGACCAGCACATCCAGGTTCTCCAGGGGAGAATAGGTCAGCCGCACCTGAGCGTCGGGGCAGTAGCTCTTGAGCTGCTGGCGGAAAGTGGTCATTAGCTGGCGCAAGCGACCCGGATAGACATTGCTCATCCAATCACCTCGTTCATTTACGAGAAGATGCATCGCCAACTCCTTTCATCTGTTCTTGTTATATAGGACGTGCCCGCAACCTGCCGGGTTCCGCAACTGCTTACTAATGACACTATAGTGAATAGCTATCGGATCAGTATCGGCAAAAATCCGATCTACGACAGAGGGGCGATGACATTTTTGCAAATACGGGTGCCCTGGCGATCCCAAACGTTTGCAGAAACCCCCCGGCAGACCGATCAGGGCAGCAGCGGAGCGGCAAGCTACTACACACCTGCTAAAATGGCGCGGCTTCGGGAATTCCCGGAGCCGCGCCCAATGAGGATTACTGAGGGTGATCGAGCCGCGATGTTCGGCAAGCACATTTATTCCAGGTGCGTGTGCAAAAAGGCGAGAGTCCGCTCCCAGGCCAGGTGGGCGGCCTCGGCGTTATAGGCGGGCTGATCCTCTTCGAAGAACCAGTGCCCGGTTCCCGGATAGGTATAGAAGGTGACGGCGCGGCCTGCCTCCTGCAAGCCCGCCTCCTGGGCCGCCACGCTATCGGCAGGCTCAAACGGATCGTCGGCGGCAAAATGGCCGAGGAACGGGGCCTGCACCTGGGCGCTGGGGACGTTACCGGTGCCGTAGAAGAGCACCACCGCCGCCACATCTGCCGGGCGCTGGTCGGCCAGCCCCAGCGCATAATAGGCCCCTAACGAAAAACCGACCACGCCGATCGCAGACCCACGCACCGCCGGATGGCTCCGCAGCGTTGCGACCGCCGCCCCCATCTCGGCGTTCGCCGTGGCATCGACCATGGTCCCGCTCAGGCGCTCGGCCTCGGCTATCGTCTGGGCGGTGGCCCCGTGGTAGAGGTCGGGAGCCAGGGCGACAAACCCGGCGGCGGCCAGCCGGTCACAGACCCCCTGAAAGAGCGGGGTGAGGCCCCACCAGGCGTGCATCACCAGCACGCCCGGCCCGCTACCGCCCGGCGGCAGGGCGAGATAGCCACGAAAAGTCTGCGCGTCTGCTTGAAACTCTTGCATTATGCGTCCTCCAAAAGCTAATTCTGGGCCAGTGCCGCCGCGATTCGGGGCAGCGACACATCGTAGCGATACTGCACACTCATATGCCCGTCGTCAAACTCTTCGTGTTCGTAGCGAATGCCGCGCGCAGCCAGGCGGCGAACCATCTGGCGCGCCCCGTACTGAAGGTTGAATTCGTCACGGGTGCCGCAATCGAGGTAGAGCAAGGCGAGCTGGCGCAAGCTGTCGGCGTACCGATCCACCTGCGCCACCGGGTCCCAGGCCAGCCAGCGATCCCACACGTCGGGGCGGCGTTCGCCCGTATAGAGATCCATCGGCAGGGCGATGCCCAGCGGCTCTGCGGGATCGGGGGAGTAGCACGCCGCCATCGCCAGGATGTTCAGTGCGTCGTGGTCATCCTTACCCGGCTTGATCTTGGCGGCGAACCGCTCCCACCACGCCGCCACGCCGCCCGCCGCGTTGAAAGCGTTGGCCGCTTTGGGGAAGTCGGGCGCATAGCACAGGTCGAAGGCCATGTCGCCGCTGTGACAGGCCACGGCGCGGAACACATCGGGGTGGCGCATCCCCATGATCATCGCGCCGTAGCCGCCGCTCGATTTGCCGAACACACCCCGTGCTTCGGGCGTAGGGATCGTGCGGTAATGCGCGTCTACAAAGGGAATGACCTCCTCGATCAGGTAATCCTCGTAGCGCCCGGTCGCTGCCGAATTAAGGTACTGGCTGCCGCCGTAGCGGGTGAAGCAGTCGGGCAGCACGAAAATGGCGGGGGGCATTCCGGCGGCATAGAGCCGGTCGAGCCGCTGGGGCAGGTTGGGCTGCCAGGCGTCCTCGTTCAGCATCATGATGCCTTTGCCGGTGAACCCGGTCAGCCCGACGATCAGCGGGTAACGCCGTTCCGACGTGGCATAGTCGGGCGGCAGGATGATCGGCAGGCGACGGGTGGCCGGGTCGCCCAACGGGTTCGCGGCCAGCACCCGGCTGGGCAATTCACGGATCTCGACAGTGGTCGGCATGGGGATGGTCCTTTCTCTGCATGAGGTGTAGACGGAGCATACCCCCGCCCCCGGCGCGTGTCAAGGGTCAGGGGTCAGAGATCAGGGATCAGGGATCTAACGCCATCGCCCTGCGGGTGCAGGTGCCACAATCTCTCTATGGTTGGGGAAGGAGCAAAGCCGGATCAGGGGTCGGGGTCAATCTCGTTCGCTGACTGCTGACTGCTGATTTCTAATGTCTGACTTCTAATTTCTGACTTCTGGCCGCGCGTTTGTACAAGTACCCCGCGCCTGTGCTATAATTTGCTATGAAACGCACCCTCTCTTCGCTACTGATCGGCCTGGGCGGGGCGCTGGCCCTGCTGCTCGCCGCGTGCGACGTGCCCGCACCCCCGCCGGAACTGGGCACTCCTACACCGCTCGGACGAGAGCGCGGCACGGTCACCCCGGCCCCGCCGACCCCGACGCCCGCCCCGGACGGCGGCGGCCAGATCTGGTTTGTGCGCGGCGGCACCCTGTGGTCGGCGGGACCCGGCGGCGAGGACCCGATCCAGCGCAGCACGCAGCCGGTCACCGCACCGCCGGTGCTCGCGCCCGATGGCCGCCGGATCGCCTTCGTCAGCGACCAGCACGTTATTGTCTTTGATGCCGACACCGGAGCCGCCCGTGTGGTTGTCACCGGCACATTGGCCCCCGAGCAACGGCTGGGGTGGTCGCCCGATGGGCAGCGGCTGGCCTACTTCACCCTCAGCGGGCAGGCCACGGGCGAGGAGCAGGTCTGGGCCGCGAGCGTGAACGCCGCCACGCCGCCCACCCTGATGACGACGATCACCGTGCCCGGCTACCGGGGCGGCGCGGTCTTCGAGCGTGTGGCCGCGTGGTCACCCGACGGACGCCGTTTCCTCGCCAGTGGCATCTACGGCCCAACCCAGGTCATGCCGCTCTCATCCAGCGCGGGGGACCCGTTCACCATCAACGGCGGCGAGCCGGACTGGTCGCCCGATGCGCGCTATATCCTCTATACGCAGACGCTGAACGGGGCGCTGGCGATCTTTGACGTGGTGGGCGACGCTACGCCGTTTGTCAACGAAAAGCGCGAGGTGGGCACCCGGCTGGGCGAATACGCGCAGGGTCCCGGCCCGCGCTTCTCGCCCGATGGCACGCAGATCCTCTATCGCAGCCGCATGGCCGACGGTACGCCTGCCGTCTCGGTGCGCGATCTGTCGGGGGTCGAGGGCCTCTACCTGCCGGGCAACAACGCCAGTTGGTCGCCCGATGGGCGCTGGCTCGTCTATGAAACCGGCGTGCTGAAACAAACCGACCTCGGCCTGGCCTGGCAGGCTACCGGCCTGGCGAAAGTCCAGCTCGACGGCAGCAACATGGCCCAATTATTGCAGGAAGCCAGTTTACCCGTCTGGGGACGATAGTTACGTGTGGTCAGTGGTCAGTGATCAGTGATCAGTTAGTAGCTGCCGCTACTGTACGAAAAAGTTGATCAACCCGCCCCAACCACTGACCACTGATCACTGACCACTGACCACTCGTAAGGAGCAGGACCATGAGCAACACCCGACCGCCCCGCATCTACGTGTGCCACCGCACGCCGCTGGTCGCGACCTTTTCCATCGTGGGGCACGACCCCCGCACGGGCGATCTCGGCATCGCCACGCAGAGTAAGTTCCTGGCCGTGGGCGCGGTGGTG
>JBBSAN010000351.1:0-6946 GCA_038252265.1 Chloroflexia bacterium | reverse complement strand
CCGGCGGTGGTGCTGGCCGAGGTGGGGCGCATCCTGCGGCCCGGCGGTATCTTTCTGCTGGCGGTGCCCAATTTCGGCAGCCTGGAAGCGCGGCTGACCCGCGACAAGTGGTTCCACCTTGACGTGCCGCGCCACCTAAACCACTACACCCCCACCGTGCTCCACCGGGCGTTGACCGGGGCGGGCCTACGGGTACGTCATGCCGCTTATTTCGCCCCCGAGTATGACTTTTTCAGCTTTGTGCAATCCACCCTGAACCGGCTGGGCCTGCGCCCCAACCTGCTCTACAACCTGCTGCGTGGGCGCGGGGCCAAGGTGATGCACGAGCGCAACGGCGTGGGCCCGCTCCAGATCGTCGCCACCCTGCTGCTCAGCCTGCCCCTGAGCGCGCTCAGCCTGCCCGAAAGCCTGCTGGTGGCGCTATTGCACCAGGGCGCGACCCTCACCCTCTACACCCAAAAAACCAGCCCGCGCCCTGCGGCTGATGGATAGCCCTGGATAAGGAGCACCCGATGCTTCCGCCTGACGAGGACGCGCCTACGGACTCCGGTCGGCCCGCCGACCCCACGGTTCCCACCCATCCGCCCGACTCCCCCGCGCCCCGGTCGGCCCGCCGACCGCCCGCGCCCTCGACGCCCTCGCTGGGCGCACCCGATGAAGAGTCGCCCACTGCCCTGGTTGCCGCCCCGCCTGTCGCTGCCGTCGGGGCCGCCCCGGTTCAGGTAGAGGTCGCCCCGCCCAGTGTCCTGCCCCCTACCCCGGCCCCGATTCAGGTAGAGGTCGCCCCGGAGCCAGTCGCCCCGCCCAGTGTCCTGCCCCCGGCCCCGGCCCCGGCTCAAGCCGAAGTCGCCGCACCGCCGCCTGAGCCTGTACCGGAAGTCGCCCTCATACCAGTCCAGGCCGAAGCGCCACCCGTACTCACGGACACGAACGGGTCGGAACCCCCACCCCTCATACCGACGAGCAACGAGGCGGATCAGGCTGAAACACCTGCGCTGGTCACCCCGCCGCCTGTCCCGGCACCGGTGCGGACCTCGACCCTGCCGGTGCGTCCCATCCACGCCACAGCGGTGAAAGAGGTTCCTGCCGCGCGGGTGCCCCCACCGGCCACCCCGCCGCGCCGTGCCTTCGCCCTGCCGGTGCTGCCGACGACCGGCGCAGCCGGACTGGCGGTCTGGGCGGTGCGGTTGGTGCTGGTGGCGGCGGGAATCGGGTTGGGATGGGCCGCACAGAACACGGTGGACACTGCCCGGCTAACCAACACGGGAGCACCCCCATCTAATGCCCTACCATTGTGGGGGCTGGGGGCATTGCTGCTGGTGATCGGAGCCTGGCCCGCACCGTTGCTCCAGACGGCGGTGCCTGCGGCGGCGCGCACCCTGTGGGGGACGAACCCCCGGCGGCGGCTGGCGAGCGCGCTGGGCGCGGCGGCGGGGCTATGTGCCCTGGGCGGGCTGCCTCTGTTCACCCAGATCAACAACGCAACCCCGGATAACCCGGTGGTGGGCCTGCCCGCGAACGCGGCCTGGGGGCTGTACCTGCTCAGCCTCTTACTCTTCGGGCTGGCCCTGATCGTCTGGGAGTCGGGGGCGCGCGGGGGCAGTCCGGCGATCTCTGCCGACCCACTCCCCGACCAGTTGCCACGCTGGACCGAGATGGCCGTGCTGGCCGGATTGTTCGCGCTCGGCCTCCTCTTCCGCGTGGGCAGCCTGGACAGCGCCCCGCCGGGCCTGTGGTTTGACGAGGCGCAGAACGGCATCGTCGCCCGCAGCATCGCCGGGCTGAATGCCGCGCACCCGGTGTTCATCGTGGACCGCACCCAGATGGGCGCGCTCTATTTCTACGGGCTGGGCATGGCCCTGGCCGTGACCGGGACCAAGATCGCCACCCTGCGGATCCTGCCCGCGCTGGCCGGGGCGCTGATGGCCCCGCTGCTCTACCTGCTCGGCTCGCGGCTCTACGGCTGGCGGGCGGGGCTGGCCGCGGGCGGACTGATCACCGTCGCGATCTGGAGCATCACCTTCAGCCGTATTGGCCTGGTCACCAACATCTCGGTCCTGCTCGACCTGGCGACGCTGGCGTTCCTGGTCCTGGGGCTGCGCAGCGGGCGGCTGGGCTGGTACGCGCTGGCCGGGATCACCTTCGGCCTCAACCTCCACATGTATTATGTCGCCCGGCTGATGCCCCTGGTGATCGCGCTGGTCTTCCTCCACAAGCTCATCAGTGAACGGGGACGCTTCTTGCGCGGGATCCGCTTCGGGCTGCCCGCTTTCGCGGTCGGGGGGATCCTCGCCTTCCTGCCGATGGCGCTCTTCGCGATCCAGCATACCGCCGACTATATGGGCCGGATCAGCGACGTGTCGGTGTTCAACCCGAGCGCGAACGGGGGCGATCCGCTCGCCTTCCAACATAGCCTGGAAAAGCACCTGTGGATGTTCAACTGGGTGGGCGACGGCAACGCCCGGCACAACCTGCCCGGCGCGCCGATGCTCGACTCGATCATCGGCGCGCTGTTCGTGCTGGGGGTGGGCTATTGCCTCTTGCGGGTGGTGCGCTGGCAGTTCTTCCTCCCCCTGGCCTGGTTCAGCGTAGAACTGCTGGGCGGGGTGCTGTCGCTGCCCTTTGAAGCGCCGCAGGCCAACCGCACCGCCGAGAACATGGTGACGACCGTCCTGTTCGCCGGGCTGATCCTGGGCCTGGGGGTCGAGGCACTGTTCCGCTCGCGCCAGACGCAGCCCACGCCCGAACCCGCCGACGAAGGCCGCCCCGCGCCGGCGGCCCCGCCCGCTGCCGTGCTGCGCCCGGTGGCGACGGGACGGTCCCGCCTCCTCGTGCGCGGGGGGCAGGTGCTGGCGGCGGTGCTGATCCTGGCGGTGGTGGCCCGTGTGGGGCAAACCGCCGACGCCCGCTACTTCGGGGACCAGGTGAACAACAGCGGCACCTGGCGCGAGATGTATGTGCCCGAGATGCGGGTCGCCCAGATCATGCAGCAATACGGCAGCAACTACGATATTTACATCGTGCCGATCTATAACGGGCTGCCCCCGCAGCTATTCCTGGCGGCGGACAGCCCGCCCCCGCTGGAGTATCCCGGCGAGTGGGCGATCCCCCTGGCCGAGCCGGTCAATCGCAACATCGCCTTTGTCATCGACCCGCCCACCGCCGGCGACTTCGCCCGGCTGACCCGGCTGTATCCCGACGCCACGTTCAACATTCTCCGCGCTCCGAGCAGCCCGGAACCGCTCCAGTACACCGCGTTCATCACCAAAGAGGACCTCCAGGCGATCCACGGCGTCCATGCGCGCGTCTTTGCCCCGGATGCCGCGCCGGGGGCCGCGCCCCTGTCCGAGCGCGATCTGCCCGGTATCAATCAGGGCTGGGGCAGCGCCCCGACCGATCCCCCGCCGCCCTTCCGCGTGCGCTACGAAGCGACCCTGCGTATTCCGATCAGCACCCGCTACAGCCTGCAACTGGATGGCACCCCCACCGGGAGCCAGGTGCAGGTGGACGGCTTCGCGGCGGACACCCCCCGCCTGCTGGGGGCGGGCCTGCATACGCTCGTGGTCGCAACGACCGTGGCAGCAGCGAACACGCCGACCCGGTTGATGATCGCGCAGGAGGGCGGGCCAATGAGCGAGGTGCCGCCCAGCATGTTATTCAAGCCAAGTGTGGAGCCGCACGGCCTGACCGGCAGCTACCGTAAAGGCGACACCTTTGACGGTGAGGCGGCCAAGGTGCGGGTGGACCCGGTGCTGTCGTTCTACTTCCACGAAGTGCCCCTGGAACGCCCCTATACCGCCGAATGGAAGGGCAAGCTCTTTATCCCGGTGGACGGGTCGTATGAACTGGGGCTGGAGCAGATCAGCCGGTCGAGCCTGGAGATTGATGGGAAAGAGGTCATCAACAACCCCAGCGACAACACCTACGCGCAAAACCAGCTTCAGTTGACCCGCGGCTTGCATGATATCCGCGTGCGCTTTGAGGACCTGGCGAACTATTCGCATCTCTACCTGACCTGGACACCGCCGGGGCACGAGCGCAGCATCATCCCCTCCTATTTCCTGTGGCCGGAGATGGCAAGCTATCCCGACCCTGCTGCCACCGGGGGCGATTGGCCGACGCTGGACGACGCCGATGGGCGGGTATTGCCGCCCGGCTTCGAGAAGCCCGACAGTACGATCCCGGTCCCCTCGCAGAGCGGCCAGCCGCCCGCCCTCCAGAAACCCACCCCGGAGCCGCCCGCCGCCGAACCCCCGGCCCAGCAAACCACGCCGGAGTCGCCCGCCGCGCCGCCGCCCGCCGCCCTCAAGCTGCCCGCCGCCACGGCGGTGAAGTCCACCCTGCAACTGGCGCTGGGCGGCACCGCCGACCCGCGCGGCATGGCAACCGACAACGCGGGTAATATCTACGTGGTGACGGGGACCGAAGGCAAGGTCCATAAATACAGCCCCACCGGGCAGGAAACGGCCAGTTGGGCGTTGGTGGGCAAAGACGGCAAGGCTCCGGTCGAACCGTTCAGCATCGCCATAGCGGGCGAACAGGTGCTGGTGCTGGACGCGGCCACCTCCGACCTCTTGCGCTACGACCTGGCGGGCAAGGCCGACACCCCGATCCATGCCTGCGAATGCTTCTTCCCGCGCGGGTTGATGGTTGAACCGGACGGCACGCTGCTGATCGCCGATACCGGCGGGGGGCGACTGGTCCATATCAACCTGCTCGGCCAGCCGATCGGCACCCTCGGCACACGCGGCACCGACCCCGGCCAGTTTGTCGAGCCGACCTCCACCTGGCGGGCAGCGGATGGGTCGCTCTACGTGGCCGATGTGGGCAACAACCGGGTGCAACACCTGAGCGCCGACGGCCAGTTCCAGGCGCAGTGGCCGATCGGCCAGAGCATCGCCCGCGACGGTGCCCGCCTGACCGGGGACGCGGCGGGGCACATCTATGTCTCATTCCCGCAGGAGGCGCTGGTGGTGGTCTACGACGCGGCGGGCAAGGCGCTGGCGACCTGGCAAGACGCGGCCTCCCCCACACTGACGCCCAGCGGCGTCCTGGTCAGCGGGGAGACGCTGCTGGTGGCCTACCCGGCCAGCCTCCAGGTGCGCGGCTTCCCGACCCTGCCGTGAGGCGTGCTGAGTGACGAGGGATTAGCAGCGAGCAGCGAGCAGTGAGATTGACGCACTACGCAGCACGTTTCACGCCTCACCCGTTGCGGAACAGGAAGCTGTAGCCGTTGAGCGCGGGGACGCCGCCCAGGTGCGCGTAGAGGACGCGGGAGCCGGAGGGGAACTCGCCCCGGCGCACCCGGTCCAGCATCCCCTGCATGGACTTGCCTTCATAGACCGGGTCGGTCAGCATCCCTTCCAGCCGGGCGCACAGCCGGATCGCCGCCAGGGTGTCGGGCGAGGGCAAGCCGTAGGCGGGGGCGGCATAGCGCGGGTCGAGCACCACATCGGCGGCGACAATCGGGCGGCCCAACTCCACGAGGGCGGCGGTATGCTGGGCGATGCGGAGCACCTGGGCGTGTGTCTGCTCCGGCTTGGCCGAGCCGTCAATGCCGATGACCCGGTCGGCCCGCCCGTCGGCGGCGAAGCCCACCACCATTCCCGCCTGCGTGCTGCCCGTCACCGAGCAGACGATGATGTAGTCGAAGGTGAAGCCCAGCGCCTGCTCCTGCGCCCGCACCTCCTCGGCAAAGCCCACGTAGCCCAGGCCGCCCAGCGGGTGGTCGGACGCCCCGGCGGGGATGGCGTAGGGCGTGCCCCCGGCCTGGCGCACATCGGCCAGCGCCTGTTCCCAGCTTTCCTTGAACTCGATGCCGAAGCCTGCGTCTACCAGCCGGACAGCGGCCCCCAGGATGCGCGACAGCAGGATATTGCCGACCCGGTCATAGGTGCTGTCGTACCAGTCCACCCAGTTTTCCTGCACGGTGACGCATTTGAGGCCCAGATGCGCGGCCACCGCCGCCACCTGGCGGGTGTGGTTGGACTGGATGCCGCCGATCGTCACCAGCGTGTCGCAGCCGTGCGCCAGGGCGTCGGGAATGAGGTATTCCAGCTTGCGGGTCTTATTGCCGCCGAAGGCCAGGCCACTGTTGCAGTCGTCGCGCTTGGCCCACAGTTCCACCCGCCCGCCCAGGTGCGCGCTCAGGCGGGGTAGCGGGTGGATCGGGGTGGGGCCGAACGTCAGCGAATGGCGGGGAAAGCGTTGCAGGTTCATGGGCGGACCTCCTCTATAAGCGGAATGCGGATCAGGATTTGCCCCACCAGTGCAGCAGGGTGCTGCCGTCGTTGAAGCCGAGCGGAAGAAACGAGCCGAGGAAGAACACCAGCAGGTTCTCCAGGAAGAAGAACAGGGCCAGCCCGAAGAACACACCGCCCCCCGCCAGCAGGGCCAGTGCCCCCACCCCGGCCACCAACGCCAGCAAGCCGCTGGCCGCCGGACCCCCCAGCGCCCGGCGAATATGAATGGCGGCGGGCAGCGGCGGCTCGTCGGGATAGACCGAGGCGCTGAGCAGTCCCCAGAACCGCACGCCCTGCATCGGGTGGCCCACCTGCCGCGCCGCCGCCGCGTGGCCGAGCTGGTGCCAACCCTCGGACAGCCAATGCACCGCGACGACGGCCCCCCCGACGCCGATCGCCGCCGCCAGCGGCACGCCCAGCAGCCCCGCCGCGCCGCTGCCGACGACCCATAGCAAGCCAACAGCCCCGACCGCCGAGGGCACTGCGCTCCAGTGCAGCCCGGCGAACGTGCCCAACCTATATTCCCGGTTCATTCGCGCCTCCTCGTGACGAGTGGTCAGTGGTCAGTGGTCAGTGGTCAGTGGTTGGTGGTTGGTGGTTGGTGGTTAGTGGTTAGTGGTTGGTGGTTAGTGGTTGGTGGTTGGTGGTTGGTGGTTGGTGGTTGGTGACGACGAGGGGGCAGGAGGCAGGGGGCAGGGATCAGT
>JBBSAN010000350.1:0-6951 GCA_038252265.1 Chloroflexia bacterium | reverse complement strand
CGAGCGGCGGGGAGGTCGGTGTGACGCTCTCCGCCGGGCCGCTGGTGCAGGCGGTCGCCAGCACCAGGACCAGGATAGGGGCCGCCTGCCGCAAAAGGTGGCGCACACGCATAAATAAGCCTCACGTCTATCGGTTAATCGCAACATCCAAAGGGTGTCTCTAATTGTACCATTTCTAAAGCCTAAATAGCAAAGTTGATCCGGCGTGGCAACGCGCCTATTGCTCGTGGTATAATGCATGATGGGAAAGAATGTAGCCCTGGCGGAGCGATTGCGCGCCCTCCGCAAAGCGCGGGGCTGGACCCAACAGGATCTCAGCCAGGTCAGCGGTCTCACCCGCAGCCACATTTCGCGCCTGGAGCGCGGCGACATCCAGTTGCCGTCCAGCGAACGGCTGCGCCAACTGGCCCAGGCGTTGGATGCCAGCCTCGATGACCTGCTCGAAGCCGCCGGTTACCGCGACTCGCTTCTGGTCGAGGGCGAGCCGTTGCCCGATCTGGCCGTCTACCTGCGCCGCAAATACGGCCTGGACGATCCCCCGTTGGTGGATGCGGTCGCCCTGCTCCTGCGCCGTCTGCAAGACCGCTCGGCCCGCTGACCTGCGCCCGGCACCATCACCCGTCGTACTATTCCCCTGACTAATGGCCTACGCCTAACGATGGAGCCACCGGGGGGACAGATTCCCCATCACGGATGGGGCAATTGGTTGATGGACGGATCGCGGGTTTGCGCTACAATAGCCTCAGACAAACAAAGAGATTAAATTTCATGCTCCTCCTGGTGCAAAGAGGCCTCGGTTCCCAGCCGAGGCCTCTTTTTTCAGTGCTGAGTGCTGAGTGCTAAGTGCTGAGGAGCTACCTCGTCCCTCGTCCCTCGTCCCTCGTCCCTCGTCCCTCGTCCCTCGCCCCTACCCCAGGGTGAGCAGGCGGGGGAAGCGGGGGTCGTCGGCGGCGAAGGGGCCGACCAGGCTCAGGTTGAGCCGGTCGCTGGTGAAAAGCCGCTGAGCAAGGTCTTGCACCTGTTGCGGGGTGACGGCGTCGATCTGCTCCAGCACTTCGTCAATGCTGTCGATCCGGTCGAGCAGCAATTCTTGCCGCCCGCCCCAGGCCGCCACCGAGCGGCTGCTCTCCATCGCCAGCAAAAGATGGCCCTTGTGGTATTCCTTGACCTTCTGTAGCTCCGTCTCGCCCACCGGGGCCTGGCGCACGCGGTCCAACTGGTGTAGCACCCCTTCCAGGCAGCTATCGACCCGCTCGTTGTCCACCGCCGCATAGACGATAAAGCCGCCGACATCGCGGTAATTCTGCACGTACGAGCCGACGCTATAGGCCAGGGCGCGCTTCTCGCGGATCTCGACGAACAACCGGCTGCTCATGCCGCTGCCCAGCACGCCGTCGAGCATCTGCTGGGCGTAGCGGTCGGGGTCGTTGTAGGAGAGGGCGGGAAGGCCGATGCAGACGTTGGTCTGCTCGGTCTCTTTGGTGTAGATAGAGATGCGCGGCGCGGTCTGGTCGCTGACCACCGGGTCTGGGGCGGGCAGCGGGTGGGCCGGTCCCGCCTGCGCGCCAAAGGCCTCGGCCACCCGCTGCACCACTTCGTCGTGCTCCACCTGCCCGGCCACGCTGACCACGGTGGCGGGCGGCACGTAGTAGGTCCGCAAGAACTGGAGCATCTGCTCGCGGGTGACGGCGCTGACCGTCTCGCGGCTCCCGGCCACGTCGCGGCCCAGCGGCCCATCGCCCCACATCGTCTCCTCGATCAACTGGTTCACCAGATCGGGCGGCGAGTCGTACATGCTGTTGATTTCTTCGATGATGACGTGGCGTTCGCGCTCGATCTCCTCTTCGTCAAAGCGCGACCCGCTGAGCATATCGGTCAGCACGTCGAGCGCCAGGGCGAAGTGGCGGCTGGGTACCACGGCGAAATAGTTAGTATATTCCCGCCCGGTGGAGGCGTTGAGCGAGCCGCCCAACCCCTCGATGGCCTCGGAGATTTCTTGCGCGGCAGGCCGCCGTTGCGTGCCCTTGAACAGCATATGCTCGATAAAGTGGCTGATCCCGGTGATTTCTTTCGGCTCATAGCGTTGGCCGACCCCGTAGAAGAGGATGATGCTGGCCGACCGGGTGTGCGGCATGGGGCTGGTGAGGATGCGGAGTCCGTTCGGGAGTGTGGTTTTTTGATACAAAGGGGGTTTCTCCTGACGCGTGATGCGTGATGCGTGAAACGTGAAGTTGTTAGTGGCACTAGGCAGTGGGCCGTACATTTACGCAATACGCAATACGCAATACGCAGTACAAACTCACGCATCACGCATCACGCATCACGTTTCACTTGCGTGGGCAAGATAGGTATAGAGCAGCTGTAACGCGGCGACGACCGACGCTTGCTTGTTGGCCTCGCGGTCGCCGGACCAGCGGTGATGGACGGTTTGCACGCCACTGGGAGTTGCCAGGCCGATATGGACGGTGCCGACCGGCTTGGCCGGGGAGCCGCCGCCCGGCCCGGTGATCCCGGTGACCGAGAGGGCCACGGTCGCCCCGGTGCGGTCCCGCGCCCCCGCGGCCATCGCCGCTGCGACAGGGGCGCTGACCGCGCCGTGCTCGCGCAGCAGATCGGCGGGTACGCCCAGCAACCCGATCTTGATCGCGTCGGCGTAGGCGATCACGCCACCCAGGAACCAGGCCGAACTGCCGACCACGTTCGTCACCATGTCGCCCAGCCGCCCCCCGGTACACGACTCGGCCACCGCCAACTGCCAGCCGCGCGCCATCAACAACAGGCCACAGGCTGCGGCCCGGTCGTTCGCGGCGCTTTTGAGCAGGGCATCTCCATCCATGATCATCCGATCATACCATAAGATGCGAGAGGTCGCAAGCGGGGCGATGGTCGCCGCGGCTGAACCTCCAGCCGCCCCGCCGAGTACTGCTATAGAGAGATCGAAGCCGCCGCCCGCACCGGTCCGGGCGTATGCAGGCCGTCTCCTGAAGGAGGTTACAGTGTATATGATCAAGGAGAAGATACGGCGTAGGGTAGGGTGGGGGATGCTGCTGCTCGGCCTGGGTGCGCTGGCGCTGGGCGGGATCGCCGGGGGTTCCCCCGGCGGACGCCTGGCCGACACCACGCCGCACGAGTTTCCCTGGCAAGTCTCGCAGGCTCCGGCGACACCGGGCGAGTTCCCCTGGCAGATCTCGCAAGCTCCGGCGACGCCGGGCGAGTTCCCCTGGCAGATCTCGCAGGCTCCGGCGACGCCGGGCGAGTTCCCCTGGCAGATCGGGATCGGGTAAGCGCCGTCCGGCGAGCCTGTCCGGGCGGGGGCCAGTGTCACCACTTTCCCTAGAAGAAACGATGGTTGAGGGATGAGTTGATTACCGACTCATCCCTCAGCCTTTATCGCTCTGACCGGATCTCAGTTACAGCCCCGCTTGCATCCGCCCCGCATTTGGGGTATAGTGAGCCTGAAAATCTATGGGAGGTACGGCGGATTATGATCGGAAGAATCGCAGAAATTGCCGACGGGGAGGCCCGCGAGATTCTCGATTCGCGGGGCAATCCCACGATCGAAGTCGAACTGCTCCTGGCCGATGGCAGTCGCGGCTGGGCTGCGGTACCGTCGGGGGCCAGCACGGGGGCGCACGAGGCCGTGGAACTGCGCGACGGGGACAAGGGGCGCTATGGCGGCAAAGGCGTGCTCCAGGCTGTACAGAACGTCAACGACACGATCCTGCCCGAAGTGATCGGTTTCAACGCGCTCGATCAGACGGGTCTGGACCGGCTCTTGATCGAGTTGGACGGCACCGAGAACAAGGGGCGGCTGGGGGCCAATGCGCTGCTGGGCGTGTCGCTGGCGGCGGCGCACGCGGCAGCCGACAGCCTGGAGATCCCGTTCTACCGCTATATCGGCGGGACTATCGCCCGCACCCTGCCGGTGCCGATGTTCAACATTCTCAACGGGGGCAAGCACGCCGCCGACTCGACCGACTTCCAGGAGTTCATGGTCATGCCGGTCGGCGCACCCAGCTTTGCCGAGGGCCTACGCTGGGGGGTCGAGGTCTACCAGGCGCTGAAGAAGGTGCTGGGCAGCCGGGGTTATAACACCAACGTCGGGGACGAGGGCGGCTTTGCCCCCTCGCTGAAGTCGAACGAAGAGGCGCTGGAACTGATCCTGACCGCCATCGAGGCGACGGGCCACAAGGCGGGCAGCGAGATCATGATCGCGCTCGACCCGGCCAGTACCGAGCTATATGAAGACGGCCACTATCGCCTCGCCAAAGAGAACAAGACCCTGACCAGCGCCGAGATGGTGGACTTCTGGGCCGACTGGATCGCCCGCTACCCGATCATCTCGCTGGAAGACGGCATGGCCGAGGATGACTGGGACGGCTGGCGGCTGTTGATGGAGCGGGTGGGGGATCGGGTGCAACTGGTCGGCGACGACTCGCTGGTGACGAACCCCGAACGGGTGCGCCGGGCCATCGCCGGGCGCAACGCCAACAGCCTGCTGACCAAAGTGAACCAGATCGGCACCCTGACCGAGGCCATCGAGGCGGTGCAGCTTGCCCAGCGCGCCGGATGGACGGCGGTCATCTCGCACCGCAGCGGCGAAACCGAGGATACCACCATCGCAGACCTTGCCGTAGCCCTGAACTGCGGCCAGATCAAGACCGGTGCCCCGGCGCGCGGCGAACGCACTGCCAAGTACAACCGCCTCCTGCGCATCGAACACGAGCTGGGCGCGAACGCGATCTATCCGGGGCTGGCAGCATTTTATAACATCAAGCGGTAAGCTTATGCTCAGGAGCATGGCTGTTGCAAAGTCCGTTGAACCCTGGAACGTGGCACCACTACACCAATATTATGGACTTTGCAACAGCCATGCTGAGTAGAGACAACTACTTGCACAAGCCATTGTAACTGTTCTATAATAGTTGACGGTAGAAATGTTGGCTGAGGTTTCTTTAGCCACTTACGGAGATTGCGATGCCGTCAACTTCAACGTGTTCGGATTGTGGAACGCCATACCAGCCAGGAGATAAATTCTGCAAGCAATGTGGTCTGCGCTTGGATGATCAACCGATGCCGGGCCGACCCACACAGCGGATGCAATTGGCCCGGGTACCTGCTCCCCACTATCCGCCTACGGTTACCCCCTCTGCTGGCCCGCGCATGTTTCCTCTGCTCATTGTTGGCGCAGTGGTCGCCCTCCTGGCGCTGATCGGCGGTGCATTTGTCTTGTTCAAACCGGCTGCACCGACCACCCCCACCCCGCCCCCAGTGACGGTGGTCGCTGCTGTGCTGCCCACTGACACATCGCTGGTTGCTGTGGTGGTGCCGACGCTTACGGCTGTACCTCCGCCTGTGCCGACAATGATGCCTATCCTACCTTCGGCTACGGCAGTTCCTTTGCCGCCGACGGCGACTCTTGTGCCCCCCTCAGCAACATCTCCGCCACCGACTGATACAGCCGTTCCCATTCTGACTACCACCGAAACACCATTGCCGCCTTCTATAACTCCTGCCTCTCCGCCCACTGCCCAGGCAGGCACTCCGGCGGATATTACCTCTGTTTCAGAGTTAGCCCCGAAGATCGAAAGCGATCATCCCTATAGCAAAGCCGTGGACAAGACATGGCTGATCCCAAGCACGGATACGAAGGCCGGGGCGACGCGCCTGCACTTCACCCGCCTGGATCTGGAAGAAGGTGTGGATTGGCTCATTGTGACCGATGTCGAAGACGCCGAAATCCAGCGCTTCACTGGCACCCACGCCGAGGGCTTTTGGACTGATCAGATACCGGGGAGTATTGCGAAAGTCCACCTGATCACCGACAAGTCCGTGGAGCAATGGGGCTTCGCCGTGGATATGATTGCTGGCTCTCACTATACAACGCTGGCTTACAGCCCGCATCCTTACCCGTTCAACTCCGAGCGCAAATGGCAGTTCAATAATGTTGATCCCACAGCTACAGCGACCCGGTTACATTTCTCGACCGTGGATTTAGAAGATGGCGTGGATTGGTTAGTCGTCACGGGAGTGGACGATACACCCTATCAATGGATCACTGGCAGCCATCCCGATGGCCTGTGGACTCTGGGGGTTTCGGGGACTGTGATCAACGTTAAATTGATCAGCGATGCGTCTGTCGGCAAGTGGGGTTTTAACGTTGATGGCTTGGAGTCAGCCCCGCTCGAAGCCCCCCAGTCCCGGCCTGAGTCGGAGAAAATTCTCGCCGAGTCTGCACATCCTTATACTAATGAGACGCTCACATGGACCTTAGTAAATACTGATCCCCATGCTGCATTTTCCAAAGTCCACATTACTCGGTTGGACATCGATGACGGCGAATTAAGGCTCCTAGATGGGAGTAATAATACCGTTCAGGTGTTTTTTGGCAATACTCACCGCAAAGACTTCTGGAGCGATGATTTACCAGGACGTGTTGTGAAAGTCCAATTCACGGGCAGCTACTATGGCCGTTCTGACTGGGGGCTCCGGCTCGATCAGTTGAGTAGTGGTTCTAACAAAGCATCGTTGAGCGAATCGCAGCATCCCTACATAAACGAGATCCGCACTTGGACGCTGGTGAATCCTGATCCACAAGCGGTTTTCACTAAAATACACATTACTCGGTTGGACATCGATGAAGGTGAATTAAAGATCCTAGATGGGAGTAACAATACCGTTCAGGTGTTTTTTGGCAATACTCACCGCAAAGACTTCTGGAGCGACGACGTACCAGGACGCGTTGTAAAAGTCCAATTCACGGGCAGCTACTATGGCCGTTCTGATTGGGGTTTTCGTGTGGACCAATTGGCGACCGGTGCATCCAAGTGATACGCCCCACAGAGAGGCCCAACCCCCAAACCCAAAACCCCCAACCCCAAAACCCCAACCCCCCCGACCCCCACGGCCCAAACGCCCCGGATACCGCGGACCAGGGGCGCCGGCCCAAGG
>JBBSAN010000349.1:0-6994 GCA_038252265.1 Chloroflexia bacterium | reverse complement strand
TTCCAGCCGCCGTACCAGGGCACGCAGCCGGACCAGATCGGCATCCTTCTGCCGCACCTGCTCTTCGAGGCCCTGTGCCCAGGTTGCTTGCGCGGCGAATTGGCCCGCCAGATCTGCCAGCTGCTGCCGAACCTCAGCCAGATCCGCAGCGGATGCCGCAACGGGCACCGCCTCTGGCGATCCTACCGGCTCGCTATTCCCTGACCCCTGATCCCTGACTCCTCCCCCCTCCTGATCCACCCCGGTGTTCTCCGCCACGATGGTCACATAATCCCCGCCTTCGGGATCGACCTGGCGCACCAATTCCTGGAACTGGTTGGCAAGCGGCAGCGCGTAGCGGTAGGCGGTCAGGTCGCGGTCGGTATCGAGGTAATGGAGCAGGGGATAGTGGTCGAGGAAGGTGTGACGCGGATGCTCCAGCCGCACGGCGAACAGACGGCGCACCACCGGCAGCACCTGATCGACACTGCTGTCTTCCAGGGCGGAATGCGGCTCCTGGGGCAAGGTCGCCAGTACCTCCGGCGGCAGCGTGCGGTAGCGGGGAAAGACCGCCGCCTCGGCCCAGGTGTGAACGGCCCCCCCCCAGAGCGCGAGCAAGCTGGCTGTTGCCGACATGCTCGTCCAGGGCCAGCATCCCACCAGGGCGCAGCCACACCCGCACCGTTCGCAGGCCGCCGTCGAGATCGGGCACATGATGCAAGGAGTGGAAAGCGGTGACGTTAGCGAAGCTGGCCGGGCGAAAGGCAACCACCCCCAGCGCGGCACAGATATATTCGACAAAGACCCCCTGTTGCATCGCGTAACGCTTGGCGGCGGTGATCGGGCCACGGCTCGGCTCAAAGGCCGTGACGGCGTATCCGGCGCGGGCGAAAGCCAGACTGGTCCAGCCCAGCCCCACCCCCATATCCAGCAACGTGTGGCCCTGGCGCAGCAGGGGATGCGCCGCTAGCTGATAATGGATGTCGTAGCGGTCCAGCGTATCCGCCGCCGGAAAGGGATCAGGCACACCCACAGTCAGATAGGGGGCCATGCCCTGGCGCAGATCGTGGAAGCCGACCGACCCTTGCTCCAGCAGCCACCCATAATAGCGCTCCCAAAAGGCCGCCTCTTGCTGCAAGATCGGGGGGAACTGCGCGGCGAAGGAGAGGACAAAGTCGCGCACCGGGTAAGATTGCCCACAGGCGCAGGCCGCGGTGCCCTGCTCGACTTCCTCACGCGGGCCGTCGGCATAGGGCACCGTGACGACCGTCGCCTCGGCCAACGTCAACGCCCCGCCACAAGCCGGGCACAGCACGATTTCCAGTAATCGCCGGTCCACGGTTCCTCCTCAGTGACGTCTCAGGCTTGCCGCCGCCGGGGGTAGCGGGCGAAGGCGTGGAGCGCATCGGGCGCGGTCGCCACCGGAGCAGCGGTGCCCCAGGTTGCGGCCTGTTCCGGGGTCGCGGCCAGAAGCAGATCGGCCCGCCCGGCTGCCAGGGTGCGGAGTTGTGGCGGCGCGACCCCGGCGTCGGCCCACGGAGTCACGTCGAAGGCCAGCGGCGTTTCAGGCCGCGCCACCCCCGGCAGGCCCAACCCCGACCCCACGGCGACTATCAAGTCAGCCGTGGCCGCCAGATCGCGCAGGGCCGGGTCGTCCCCGTTAGCGAACGGGCGGGTCAGCACGCCGCCACCTTCTACCGTGTCAGCAGGGGCCGACGCCGGAGCCGATGCGGCGCGGGGGCGACTCCCCACTAGGGCGACCACCACCTGAAACGCCACGCCCAACTCCGCCCCCAGCACTCCGGCGCGCTCCTGCGACGCAGGGTCGTCCCCGGCCAGCACCAGCACGCGGTTGGGGGCACTCTCCGCGACGACAGGATAGAGGTCGAGCGCGGCTACGACCCGCCGTTGCGCCTCGGCGTAGCCCGGCCCGGCGAACTGCGGGGCGAACGGGCGGCCAAACAGGGGCAGGATCTCAGCATCGGGGCGGCGGCGGCGGGCCTGGATCCGTGCCCGTTCGCGCATCAGGGCGGGCAGCCGGGCCACCCATTCCCCCGTCGCCAGCAGGTGGGCCACACTGATCGGCGGCAACTCGGCCCGACCCTCGGCAATCCCGGCGTGCTGGGTCTGCCCGCCCAGGCGATAGTGCGCCGGATCGATGTGCTCCCCCGCCGACAAGAGGGCGCGCTTCAGTTCCAGGGCCAGCGCGGCGGGCAAGACCCGGTCCAGGTTCGCCACCTCGTAATTCTTCACCAGCATAGCGAGGGTGTTGACCTCGAACTGGAAATAGCGGCGGTGCGAGGGCGCGCGCTCGGCCCCGGTCGTCCCGCCGCCCCGGTGGTAGACCACCGCATCGGGCGCGTAGACCACCCGGTACCCCAGCACCCACAGCCGCCAGCCCAGGTCCACGTCCTCGAAATACATGTAGAAGCCGGGGTCGAACCCGCCCGCATCGAGGAAGACCTGCCGTTCGATCAGCAGCGCCGCCCCACAGGCGAACAGGATCGGTTCGCCCGCCTGGGCGGGGCCGGGACGGTCGGGCCAGCCGCGCACCGTCCCCTGCTTGCCGCTGCCGAACAGGTTGGCCGCCGCGCCGGAGAAATCCTCCTCGCGCCCATCCCAGCTTTTCAGGTGCGCCCCCACACAGGCCGCATCGCCGCCCAGCTCCCGCGCCGCCAGCATCGCCGCCAGCCAGCCCGGCTCGACCCGCGTGTCGTTGTTCAGGAAGGCGATAAACTCGGCCTTTGTTTCCGCCGCCGCCCGGTTGCAGGCGCGGCCAAAGCCGACCACCCCGCCGTTCTGCACCACCCGTACCTCCGGCCAGCGCCGGGCCACCCATTCCAGCGTGCCGTCGGTCGAGGCGTTGTCGGACAGGATGATCTCCAGCCGGTCTGCCGGATAGGCCAGCGCGGCCAGCGCCTCCAGGCACGGTTTCAGATGGTCCAGCCCGTTCCAGGTGGGGATGATGATGGCGACGGTCGGTTGTTCAGGCATGAATGGGGTCCTTGTTAAAGAGTTTGGGCTGGCGCTGGTATACGCCGCCGGATTTATTTAGACCTCGCCAACCTGTGTTGCACTCAATAGACGAGACCCTACCACCCTGCCCCCGCTGTCATCCTGAGCGCAGCGAAGGATCTTGTTGGGGCTGCCAGATCGTCAGCGAAGATCGGGATCTTGCCCTGATCACCTCTGACCGCCAAGAAGATCCTTCGCTGCGCTCAGGATGACAGCTTGGGTGGGAAAGATTGTTCAAGTTGACAGGTGCTGTAAGGCGACTCCGCCGGGCGGGCGCAAAGATCCATTCATGTCAGCCACTGCTGATCGTCCACCGCCAGGGTGCGTTCGCTGTCCACGTCGCCGGTATGCAAGGTCGCTTTGGGTTCCAGCAGGAGGATGTGGGCTTCTTCCTCGGCAATCGGCAGGTGCTCCACGCCGCGCGGGACGACGAAGAATTCGCCCTCGTTCAGCAGCACGTCGCGGTCGCGTAGCCGGATCAGCAGGCGACCCTTGACCACCAGGAAGAACTCGTCCTCGTCCGCGTGCTGATGCCAGACGAATTCGCCCTGCACCTTCGCCAGCTTGATATACGAGTCGTTCAGTTCCCCGACGATCTTCGGCGTCCACAGCTCGTGAAAGCGGGTGAAGCGTTCGGCCAGGTTCACAGCGTCGCTCATTACTATTTCCCTCCATCGGCAAAGACCAGGCGGTAGGCCAGGTCGCCCCGCGCCGGGAGGCCGTCCTCATAGCGCCCGCCGGGAGCATCGGGCGGGGTCACCCGCGCCCAGAGCGTCACCGCGTCGCCCGGCACCCCCTGCGGCGCTTCGACCATGATATAGAACCAGCGGCCCTGCGAGTCGGGGATGGGCGGGAATGAGAAGCGGTGCAGGTGGCCGTCGGCCAGGGCATAGGCGGGCACCGTCACCGTGGCGAGGTCGGTCGCCGCGCCAGGGTTGGTCCGCAGGTGGAAGACCACCGGCCCGCTGTTGATCCGGGCGAACGTGCCGAAGGCCAGTTCCACCCCGCGCAGCCCATCATACGGACTGACGAAGCGCTGGCCGTGGCTGTGCCCGCGCACCAGTTCGCTGAGGGCGAAGCGCCGTTCGCCCGCCACATCCACCGGGCGGGCCGCTCCGCCGCCGGTGAACGGGCGCACCAGCCCCTTGGCCCGCGCCAGCAATTGGGGCACCGGCTGCCGCCGCTGCCGCGCCGCCCGCGCCACCACCGGCTTCAACGGCCCCAGGTCCCATACCGGTACCCCATCGGGGGCGGTGGCGGGCGCGGGAGCCGCTACGGTGGCTGTTTCGCGGCTGGCCTCGTACTTTGCCAGCGCGCCGCGGCTCTCGCGGATATAGGGGCGGCGCACGAAAGCGTCCAGCGCCTCGATGGTCTGGTCCCAGGCGAAGCGGTCGGCAGCCAGCCGGGCGGCGTTCTCGCCCCGCCGCCGTGCCTCGTCCGGGTCGGCCAGAATTTGCTCAATCACCGCGCGGATCGCCGCCGGGTCGTCGGGGTCCACGATCCAGCCCGCTTCGTAGGCGGCGATGTGCGCGGCGACCTCGGAATGACGGCTGTGGATCACCGGCAGGCCGCACCACAGGTAGTGGATGGTGCGGCTGGGGAAAGCCAGGTCGCGTTCGGGGTTGCGGCGCATCAGGTCCATCGCCACATGCGCCCGGCGGTAGATCGCCACCAGCGCATCATGCGGCTGGAGGCCGCTCATCGTGACGCGGGGGCTGGCCTGTAACCGTTCGATCAGCGGCTCGAACAGCCCGGTATCCACCGCATGGAACGGGTGCCGCCCGCCGATCATGTGCAACCGCCCGGTGTCCCGCGCCTCCAGCGTCTCGACCAGCGTGGTCAGCCCCAGCGACGGGTCCTGCCAGGGCAGGAAGATGCCGCCGTAGACAAACGTCACATCGGTGTCAGCCCAGGTCTCCGGCCACTCGTGCCCCGGCTGGTCGGGGTCCACCGAATAGGGGATCACCTGCAACGCCGTGTCCAGATCGCGCGCTGGCACGCCCGCCCCGGCCAGCCAGGCCAGGAAATAATACCGTTGCCGTTCGCCAATACAGGTGAAGAAGTCAGCCCGATCAATGGCTGTGCGCTTTTCCTCGGCGTTGGTCGGGTTGTCGCGGTAGCCCTGGTAGTCGCGCTCCAGCAGGTGCGGTCCGGTGAAGTCGCAGGCCACCGGCACGTTGGCGCGGGGCAGCCAGGTCAGGTTCGGCCAGCCGCAGGAGACAATCACCTCCGGGGCAAGGCCGTCCACCAGCGTTTGCAGCGTCTCCGGCGTCCAGGCCAGTTCGCGAATCTCGGCGGGCACCTGCTCCTCGCGCCCGGCCAGGGCAGCGGCGGGCATAGCGAAGCGCACATGATGGCCCCGGCTCTTGAGGCCCTGCCCCAGCGCCCAGGCGCGGATGCCCGCCCCGCTGGCCGGGATGTCGCCCACCGGCAGCACATCGGGGCTGATCAAGAGCACATGCTTGGGCTGGCTGGCGAACAGGTCCGCGATGCCCAACTCGTGCAGCAGGGTATAGTGCGCCTTCGCATACGCCGCGTCCACCGGATGGTTCAACAGGTGGACCCGCGTCGGCTGGCCGAACATGCTGAAGATTTCGTCGTCCGTGCGCGTGCGGAGCGCCTGCACCTCGGCCCGCCGCTCGGCCAGCAGCGGCAGGTTATCGATAAATTCGTTGGCCGCCAGCAGTGTGCTAACCGCCTGGGGGTGGACGTTGATCAGGTCTTTGGTCGGGGGGGTCGTGTTCCGCAGGTCGAATTCGGCGGGATCCAGCCCGATCAGTTCGGCAAAGCGCACGATGCGGGCGTTGAGCAGGGCCAGCGTCGCCGGTAAAATCCGGGTCAGGTTCTCGTCGCTGTAGTTCTTGTAGACGGCGTAGAGCGAGTTGCGCTCGTAGAGCACCAGCCGCCGGTGGTCGGGGATCGCGCCCGCCGTGCCGTGGTGGCGGTGGTAGGTGATCGCGCTGGGGGTGATCGTCACCCGGTAGCCCATCAGCCACAGCCGCCAGCCCAGATCGACATCCTCGAAGAAGGCGAAGAAGGTCGAGTCGAACCCGCCCGACTCGCGGTAAATATCGGCGCGGATGAGCATCGAGCCGCCACAGGCGAACAGCAACTCGTGCTTCTGGTGGTAGGTTTCCGGCTCCATCGCCACCGGCAGTTGGTAGCCTTCTTGCCAGCCGAAGGCGTGGAAGTTCATCACCCCGCCGACAAAGTCGATCGTCTGCCCATCCCAGCCCAGCATCTTCGAGCCAGTGCAGACCACCCCGCGCGGTTCGTCTTCCTGGAGGCTGCGGACCAGCTCCGTGAGCCAGGCCGGGTCCACCTTCGTGTCGTTGTTGAGGAAGGCCAGGTAGTCGCCCCGCGCCACCGCCACCCCGGCGTTGTTGCCCCCGGCGAACCCCAGGTTGCTGCCGGTCTGATGCACCCGCACCGTGGGGAAGCGCGCCGCCATGAACGCCGTCGATCCGTCGCTGGAGCCGTTGTCCACCAGCAGCAGATCGAGCCGATCCGCCGGATAGTCCAGGGCCAGCAGCGAGGTAAAGCACGTCTCCAGGTGGCGCAGCCCGTTGTAGTTGAGCACGATCACCGTGACCGTCGGCCAGGTGTGCGGCGCGCTCCCGTCTGTCTCAATCGCGGTCATCAATCCCCTTGTGTCTGGCATCAGCGAACAGAGATAAGCAAAGATAAGCGGTCATCCTGGGGTTGTCGCTCGGTCTGCCCCTTCCTCCCGCTGTCATCCTGAGCGCAGCGAAGGATCTTCGTGGCGGTCCGTGCTGCTGAGGCCACGATCCTGATCTCCCCTTGACAATCTAATAGCCCCAACAAGATCCTTCGCTGCGCTCAGGATGACAGCAGGGGAACACCAAACAGTGCTTCTAAAAGCCGCCTTCTAATCTCTAATCCCTAATCTCTAATCTCTAATCTCTAATCTCTAATCCCTAATCCCTAATCTCTAATCTCTAATCTCTAATCTCTAATCTCTAATCCCTAATCCCTAATC
>JBBSAN010000348.1:0-6999 GCA_038252265.1 Chloroflexia bacterium | reverse complement strand
GTGACGCTGGCGCGGGTGAGCTTGGCCTCTTTGCTGATTTCGTCGTAGGGCTTCTCATCCCAGGCTTTCACTTCGTAGGTATTGTTGGCGCTCATCGGTGCTCCTTTGTTCGGGATACTGGTGGGGCGCATACAAGGTGGGCTGGGGGGCGGGGATAGGCTCCTCCCGCTCAAACCAGAACAAGTGTACTACAAACACGGACCCTGGTCAAGCGCCACGCATCACGCATCACGCATCACGCATCACGCATCACGCATCACGCATCACGCAATCTCCACCAGCACCGCCCCGGCGTCCACCAGTTGGCCGACCTGCACCGGTAGGCGCTTGACCTGCCCGGCGTGGGGGGCGCGGATGGTGAACTCCATCTTCATCGCCTCCATCACCACCAGCCGGGCATTCTCCTCCACCGTGTCGCCCTCTGCTACCAGCACCTGGATCACCTTGCCGGGCATCGGCGCTTCCAGGCTGTTCTCGTGCGGCAGGTGGACCGCCGTCGCCAGCGTGTCGGTGGAGAGCGGGCGGGGGCGGAGCAGGCGGTAAATGTTACTGCCATTTTTAACAAGCAGTAGGGAATTATCCTTAGCGCCGTAATAGATCGCTGGACCAGCTTGCGTATTGCTCCACTTCTGTCCCTCTGGGGTTGTCATTCCGAGACGAACACTGTTCCACTCTTCAGGCTGGAGGCAAAGGGTCACTAGCTGGTCAAAGTCCCCGGTTTTTAGTCGCCATGTCAGTGGATTTATGGCACTACGCTGTGCGGTGATGCGTACCTCCTGATTGCCTTTCTGATCGGGATTGTAACCCGACGGCACATACTCAAATGTGAGGATCAACTCCTGCTGGGTCAGTGGACTGGTATTGACTAACCAGGGGTTATAGGGTTTTCGGTTTTGGCCCAAAGGATCAGGTATAGCGTCCTGAGGATAAGCAAGATCGTAAGCCGCCGCCGCCACCGTTACATAATCGGGCGGAGTAACAGCTAATTCTGCTGGATGCCAGTAGCGATCAATAAATCCGATATCAACGTTGCCATCTTGGAACTCAGCTTGCTGTGTTAGCCAGAACAGGAAGCCGAGATTTGTGGTGACACCTTCTATAGCAAATTCGACAAGATCCCAAGCTAACGTGTTGATGGCTTCTGCTCGTGTATGCTCATGCACAATTAGCTTCGCCAACATAGGATCATAATAAATACTTACCTGGCTATCCTCTGTAACTCCCGCGTCCAGTCGCACTCCAGGCCCATATCTAGGCGACCATGATGTGATCCGCCCTGTGCTCGGCAAAAATCCCTTCAGTGCGTCCTCGGCGTAGATCCGCACTTCGATGGCGTGGCCGTTCTGCTTGATGTCGGCCTGAGTCGCGGGGAGCGGGTCGCCCTGGGCGACGAGGAGTTGCCAGGCGACGAGATCGATGCCGGTGACGGCTTCGGTGACGGGGTGCTCGACCTGGAGGCGGGTGTTCACTTCGAGGAAATAGTGGTTCCCGGCGGTGTCCATGATGAACTCGACCGTTCCGGCGTTGGTGTACCCGGCGGCGTGGGCCAGGGCGACGGCGTGCGCGCCCAACTCGGCGCGCTTGGCGGGGGGCAGTTTCGGGGCGGGGGCGGGGCGTTCTTCCAGCACCTTCTGGTGGCGGCGCTGGATCGAACATTCGCGCTCGCCCAGGTGCAAGACCGTGCCGTGGGTGTCCCCGATAATCTGGATTTCGATGTGGCGGGGCTGCTCGACGTAGCGTTCGATGAAGACGGTCGGGTCGCTGAACGCGGCTGCCGCCTCGCGCTGTGCCCCCTCCAGCGCCGGGCCGAACTCCGCCGGGTCGCGGACCACACGCATCCCCTTGCCACCGCCGCCTGCCGACGCCTTGATCAGCACCGGGTAGCCGATCCGGTCGGCGGCCTGGGCCAACTCGCCGGGGTCGCCGGGGCCGTCTTCGGGCCAGTAGCCGGGGACGGTGGGCACATTGGTGGCCTGGGCGATCCGCTTGGCCTCGATTTTGCTGCCCAGGCGGCGGATCGCGTCGGGGGTCGGGCCGACCCAGATCAGCCCGGCGTCGAGCACGGCTTGGGCGAACGTGGCGTTCTCCGACAGGAAGCCGTAGCCGGGGTGGACGGCGTCGGCCTGGCTGCTCTGCGCGGCGGCGATGACGGCGGGGATGTTGAGGTAGCTGTCGGCGGCGGGGGCCGGGCCAAGCCGGATGGCCTCGTCGGCCTCGCGCACATGAAGTGCGTCGCGGTCAACATCGGAATAGACGGCGACGGTGGCGATGCCGAGCGTGCGGCAGGTGCGCATGATCCGCACGGCGATCTCGCCCCGGTTGGCGATGAGGAGCTTGTGGATGGGCATACCGCAAAATACCACGGCGGCGGCGGCTTTGTCAAGACGGGGGGATGGGGGTTAGGGGTTGGGAGTTGGTGACGAGGGATCAGGGATCAGGGATCAGGGGTTGGTACGTACTCCTGATCCCTGATCCCTGACCCCCGACCCCTCGTTCTCAGCCTCCCGCCACTTCCGCCTGGGCCGCCTGCGTGATCACGTCATCGAACGAGCGGCCCAGGTTGATCGGCGCGGTGAAGGTCAGGTGATAGCCGTCGGGGTCGGCAATCGTGCATTCGCGGGAGTTCCAGGGCATGTCGGTCGGCGGCGTGACGATGATCGCCCCGGCGGCGGCGGCCTGCGCGGCGATGTCGTCCACCGTCCGCTCGGCCAGGTAGGCGCTGAAACTGAGGATCACCCCCAGCCCCCGTGGGCCGGAGGCCACCGGGCGCGCCCCCAGCAGCACATCGCCATACTTGATCCAGCGCAGGTGGACCAGCAGGGGTTGGCCCGCCGGTCCGCTCATGGTGAAGATGTGGCGGAAGCCCAGCGCCTCCTGGTACCAGCGGGCCGAGGCCGCCGGGTCGGTCGCGTTCAGGATCGGGAAGGCGGGCATCGGGTAGATTTCTTCGGTCGAGTCCATGGGGTGTTGCTCCTTACGTTATAGACGATGGGTTGGGGCGCGTTCTTTTGTGCGCCACCGAGATGATAAAGTATGACGTAACGTCGGAGTCAAGAGGGGGGCGGCCCCAATTTGGGGGGGAGTTTCTTTCTTTCGTACTGCCCACCTTAGGCGCACAGAGAGAAAGAGAGAAACGGATAGCTCCAAGTTCTCAGCTTTCCCTCATTATTGGCAGTGTGTCCCTTAATTCTGGGGCGCTATACTGATGGTGTCCCGCAGAACGAGGCGGGACCGCGAAGGGGATTAACAACCCACCACAATTCACAGATCACAGATCAAGGAGACGATATGCAAATCAAGGTAGTCATCGTGTCGGCGCTGACCGTCGCCCTGTTGGGCGTGGGGATGCTTGCCGGAAGTGTGTTCGGGGCCAGCCACGCCTTCGCCCAGGCGGCGGTGGCCCCGGTTGGGCAAACGGCAGCGGCCCCCGCTGGGCAAGCGATAGCGGCCCCGGTTGGGCAAACGGCAGCGGCGACCCCGGTCCCCGCCGCCCCGGCTGCACCTGCCGCACCGAAGGCCGCGCCGAGGGCCACGCCGGACGCCTCGCAGGCCAAAATCACGCAGCAGCAAGCGGAAGCAGCCGCTCTGACCGCCAACCCCGGCACCACGGTGGACCACACCCAGCTACAGAATCAGAACGGCACCCTGGTCTATGACGTAGACTTCGCCAACGGCGGGGGCGTGATCGTGGATGCCACTACCGGGGCGATCATCAAGACCGAAGCCGCCGGGACCGATGGTGGTGGACGTGGCGGGCACGGTGGCCCCGGTGGCGCGGACCAGGCCGCCCTGTTGGCCCAGGCGAAGATCACCCAGGCCCAGGCTGAAGCGGCAGCCCTGGCGGTCAACGCCGGAGCGACCGTGGACCATAGCCGGTTAGGTGATGACAACGGCACCGTGTTCTGGGATGTGGACTTTACGAACGGCGGTGGGGCCAAGGTGGATGCCACCACCGGGGCCGTCATCGCCAGTGAAGCCGCCGGGACCGACCATGTCGGCGGCGGGCGTCCGGGCGGCCACGGCGGCAAGGGCGGTCTCCCGGCCACTCAGCCGACGCAGCCGTAAGCCTCCCGGTATCAATCCAACACACAGCATAGCAGTAGCGCGGGTGGGTCAGAGCAATCTGGCCCACCTGTTTTAGCAGGTAGCGCGGGTTTAGACTTGACATAATTTCTTGCACATCGCCCGGCTGCCTGCTATAATAGGGAGCAAACGAGGGGAAGGGTGGACCGGATCAGATGCTAACGCGGGAACAGGTCGAGCATGTGGCGCGGCTGGCGCGGCTGGCCTTGCGCGATGAGGATGTCGAAGGGTTCCGCACCCAGCTTTCGGCGGTGCTGGAGCATATCAATATGTTGAACGCGGTGGACACGTCGGCCATCCCGCCGACGGCGCAGGTGGGCGGCCTCCATGACGTGCAACGGGCCGACGAGTCGCGCCCCAGCCTGCCCGTCGAAGCAGTGCTGGCGAACGCCCCGCAGCGCGAGGATGTTTATTTCCGCGTCCCGGCGGTGCTCGATGAGGCCCAAATCGAATGAGCGACCTCACCGATCTCACCTACCTGACCGCGCACGAAGCGCAGGCCGCCCTGACCCGGCGCGACCTCAGCGCCGTCGAACTGGCCCAAGCCTGCCTGGATCGCGTTGCCGCGCTGGACCCGGCTTTGCACGCCTTCCTCACCGTCACCCCCGACATCGCGCTGGCCCAGGCCGCCGCGTCGGATGCGCGCCGGGCGCGGGGGCAAACGCTCGGCCCGCTCGACGGCATCCCGATCAGCCTGAAAGACATGCTGATCACCGAGGGCATTCGCACCACCGCCGCCTCGCGCATCCTGGGGAACTTCATCCCACCCTGGAACGGCACGGTGGTGCAGCGGGTGCTGGACGCGGGCATGGTCGTGCTGGGCAAGACCAACCAGGACGAGTTCGCCATGGGGTCGTCCACCGAACATTCGGCTTTTGGGCCGACCGGCAACCCCTGGGACCCGAGTCGCGTGCCCGGTGGCAGCAGCGGCGGTTCGGCGGCGGCGGTCGCGGCGGGCTTCGGTTGCCTCAGCCTGGGCACCGACACCGGCGGCAGCATCCGCCAACCGGCCTCCCTGTGCGGCATTGTCGGGGTCAAGCCGACCTATGGCCGGGTGTCGCGCTCCGGGGTGATCGCCTTCGCCTCCTCGCTCGACCAGATCGGCCCGCTGGCCCGCGATGTGCGCGACGCGGCGGCCCTGCTCCATGTTATCGCCGGGGCGGACCCACTCGACGCGACGACCCAACCGGCCCCCGTGCCCGATTACACCGAAAACCTGGGCGGGGACCTGCGCGGGCTGCGGGTCGGCGTGCCGCGTGAATACTGGGTCGCGGGCACCGACCCGCAAGTGGTCGCCAGTGTGCGCGCTGCGATCCAGGTGCTGGCCGATCTGGGGGCGACTCTGGTGGACATTTCGCTTCCGGCCACCGAGTATGCCCTGGCCGCCTACTATATTATCGCCCCCGCCGAGGCCAGCGCCAACCTGGCCCGCTATGACGGGGTGAAGTATGGGTACAGGGCCGGTAGCGAAGACGGGCGGGCGCTGGGCGCGGTGGATGTGGTGGCCGAGACACGCGGGCGGGGCTTCGGCGCTGAGGTAACCCGGCGGATCATGCTCGGCACTTATGTGCTCAGCAGCGGCTATTACGATGCCTATTATAAGAAGGCGCAGCAGGTCCGCACCCTGGTCGCCCGCGACTTTGAGGCGGCGTTCGCCCAGGTGGACGTGATCGCCGCGCCGACCTCCCCGACGACGGCTTTCCCCATCGGCGGCATCGAAGACCCGCTAACCATGTACCTGCTCGACGTGTTTACCATCCCGGCCAATCTGGCAGGCATCTGCGGCGTGTCGGTGCCGTGCGGCTTCGTCAACGACCTGCCGGTGGGGCTGCAACTGCTCGGCCCCGCGCTGGGCGAGGCGACCATTCTCCCCGTGGCCCACGCCTACGAGCAAGCCACGCCCTGGCACCTGCGCCGCCCCGCGCTCTAAGGCGGCATCCAGATGCTTACAAATTATGAATTTCTGCCGGTTTACCGGGTTCTAGCTATTTGTAAAACGACCTGTTTATGCTATAATCGTTCTGGGTTGAACGACCGAGTTGAGTTGATCCGTGCCCTCTCGGCTGCCGTCCAGATTACCTCGCAGCCCCACCCGCCATCTTACCAGTCTTCACTTATAGGAGTACTGAATCGCATGTTCTCGTCCTCGCTTCGCCCGCGGCTGATGGCCCTGTGCCTGATGCTGGCGGTCCTGGCCTCGCTGGCCCCCAACCCCACCGTCGCCTCTCCGGCGGTTGACTCTCCGGCTCAGGCCCCGGCTGCCGATCCGCTGTCTGACCTGATGGTCGGCCCGCCGGCAGATCTTCAGGGGGCCGCCACGCCGGGGCGGCTGTTCCCCGACACGGGCCACATGCTGGACGCGCAGTTCATCGGCTATTATGACAAGAATAGCGGCACCCGCGTGCTTGGCTCCCCCATCACCGAGGTGTACCAGGAGGACGGGCGCACCGTGCAGGTCTTCGAGCGCGGGCGGTTGGAGTTCGACGCGGCGACGGGCAAAGTCACGCCCACCGCGCTGGGCCGCCTGCTGACCCAGGGCCGGGCCGCCGATGCCGCCGTCGTTGCGCCGGACAGTGACCCGCAAGAGCTGTTCGATGCCACCACCGGCCACGCCGTCGGCGCGGTCTTTGCCGACTACTGGAAAGCCGCCGGAGCCGGGGCGATCCTGGGTCGCCCGATCACCGAGCTGACCATCCTCTCCGCCGAGCCGTTGCGCTACGTGCAATATTTCGAGTTCGCCCGGCTGGAGACCGACGCCAACGGGCAGGTCTTGTCGCGGTTGCAAGATAACGTGCGCGCTGCCGGTTCGCCGTTTACGCAGGTTGCCAAGCCGGCCACCACCAAGGGCCAGTTGTTCGTCCCGGCCAGCGGCCACATCGTGCGCGGCGGGTTCTACGACCTCTACCGGGCGCTAGG
>JBBSAN010000347.1:0-7001 GCA_038252265.1 Chloroflexia bacterium | reverse complement strand
GGGGGGGGGGGGGTGGAGTGCGCGGGGGTCCGCGATGTTTACGCCGGGGCCGTTCCAACGGCGGACGGCGGCTCCATCGGCGGGCGGTGGAGCCGGGCGCGGCCCCTGTGGTATAATACCGCATAATCGAGCAGAAAGAAGACCAACCCCTATGAGAAAGCGTATTTTGACCGGCGACCGGCCCACCGGCCCGCTCCACCTCGGCCACTATGTCGGCTCGCTCGCCAACCGGGTGCGCTTGCAGCACGAGTACGAGACCTATATCCTGCTGGCCGACGTGCAGGCGCTGACCGACAACTTTGAGCATCCCGAAAAGGTCGCCGCCAACGTGCGTCAGGTAGCGCTGGATTACCTGGCGGTCGGCATCGACCCGGCGATCAGCACCATTGTCGTCCAATCGCTGGTGCCCGAGATTGCCGAGTTGACCGTGTTCTACTCCAACCTTGTCACCGTGGCCCGGCTGGAGCGCAACCCGACGACGAAAGACGAGATCCGCCAGAAGGGCATGGAGGACAAAGTCACCTATGGCTTCCTGGGCTACCCGGTGTCGCAGGCCGCCGACATCACCTTTGTCCAGGCCCATCTGGTGCCGGTGGGCGACGATCAACTGGCGCACATCGAGTTGACCCGCGACATCGTCAGCCACTTCAACCGCATCTATGGCGACACGATTGTCGAGCCGGAAGGGTTGGTCAGCAACTTCCCCCGGCTGCCCGGCACCGACGGCGCAGGCAAAATGAGCAAGAGCCTCAACAACGCCATCTACCTGTCGGACGATGCCGAGACGGTGCGGAAAAAGGTGATGAGCATGTACACCGACCCGACCCGCCTGCGCGCCACCGATCCCGGCCACGTCGAAGGCAACCCGGTCTTTGCGCTCCATGACGCCTTCAATCCCGACACGGCGCGGGTGGAAGAGATGAAAGCCCTCTACCGGCAGGGCGGCATCGGGGATGTGCAGGTGAAAAAAGAACTGGTCGTCGCGCTGAACACTTTCCTCGACCCCATCCGTGAGCGCCGCCTGGAAGCCGCCCGCGACATGGGCCACATTGACACGATGCTGATCGAGGGCACCCGCACGGCGCGGGGCAAGGCCAAAGAAACCCTGCGGCTCGTGCGCGATGCGATGGGCATCCAGTACTTCCCCGGCGTGGAGATCTGATGGACACGGGCGACCTGCGCCTGAGCGTGGTGGGCGTGGTCCATTCGCCGCTGCACGAGCGCCGGGCGATGCCCGCCAGGGGCGTGCCCGCCGAAATCGAGGTCTTCCCCGAATACGCCCCCGCGCTGGTGGATATCGCCAGCAACAGCCACCTGCTGATCCTGGCCTGGCTCCATCAGGCCCCCCGCGACCAGCTCCAGACCGAGGGCCGCAACGCGCCGCCGGGGGCACCCCTGCGCGGGGTGTTCGGCCTGCGCGCCCAGATGCGCCCCAACCCCATCGGCTGCACCGTCGCTCGGCTGTTGGAGGCCGATCTCGCCACCAACCGCCTCCGCCTGGACCGGCTCGATTTCATCGACGGCACCCCGATCGTGGATATCAAGCGCTATTCCCCCGCCATCGATAGCGTGTTCGCCGCCCACACCAGCCGCGATCTTGCCCCACCCACTCGCGAACTCCAGGATGATCTGGTCCGCGCCGCCGAGAACTTCCACGGCGAATGGTGCGCCGGGGTCGCGGCAGGGGTGGTCCTGCTGACCGAGGCGCTGATGGCCTGGGGCATCGCCGCCCGTCACCCGGATCTGCGGGTGCAGGTGGGTCGCGATGGCTGCCTGACCGACGCCTTGCAGGGCATGACCGGCGCAACCCTAGGCAACGGGCGGCTGACGGTGCGCGACACCCCCACTGTGCGCCTCCTCTTCGGCCCGCACGCCTGGACCTTCTACCCCACCTTCGCCCCCGAGGCGCCCCCCGACACGATCCTCACCCAACCCCTGGCCTCCCTGGGCCGCGTGGAAATCAACGCATAACTCCGCCGTCCCTATTCCGCCTTTCTGATTTCTGACTTCTGATTTCTGATTTCTCCAACCTTACGTTTTACATAGATTTTACAGGCCTTAATAAAATGTACTGGATTCAAGGTCGCGGATAGACTACAATGAATCAAGCGACATGCACCAGACAGTGCACCGCGGCCATAACTAGCACGCGGGAACCCCCGCGAGAACAGGTACAGGAGATAACAAACTTATGTTCAAATACGCATTCGGTAAACTGGCAATTGCCGGACTACTGCTGTTGACGGTCGTTGGCGGCACCGTGGCGACGGCCAGTGCCCGAGGCACCCACCCCGGCACCAACGCGGCTCGCGCCGCTGCCCCGCTAGGCGGAAAGGCTGGCCCCGCTGTGCAGGCCGAACGGGCCCTGATGGCAAAGACCATTGGGATCAGTGAGGCCGACCTGAAGACGGCGCTCAAGGGTGGGCAGACCGTAGCGCAGGTAGCGGTAGCGCACAACGTCACCGCGCAAACGGTGATCGATGCCGTCGTCAAGGATATCACCGCCAAAGAGCAGGCCCGTCCCGGTTGGGCCAAACTGACCGAGGCCCAGAAGACCACCCTCACCACCAAGACCACCACGCGCGTCACTAACTTCGTGAACAACGGCGTCAAGGCCGGGGCCGCGCACCCCATCGCCCGCGCCGCCGCCAACGAGGTGGTCGTCGCCGCCAAGACCATCGGCATCAGCGCCGCCGACCTCCGCACCGCCGTCAAGGGCGGGCAGACCGTGGCCCAGGTGGCCCAGGCGCACAACGTCACTGCGCAAGCCGTGATCGATGCCGTGGTCAAGGACATCACCGCCAAAGAGCAGGCCCGCCCTGCCTGGGCCAAGCTGACCGAGGCGCAGAAGACCAACTTCACGACCAGGACCACCACGCGCGTCACCAACTGGGTGAACGGCACGGCCAAGACCAAGTAGTACGCGGGGCAATCCTCCCGTCGATAGTCGAGATCCCGGCGCGTCCTGCGCCGGGATCTTTGTCTATGGGTGCCTACTATTTGGTATAATAACGATGTAGTAACGAATCCTGACCGCGGCTTATAGAAAGCACACGACGATGAGAACACGTTCCCCAGGGCCGCGCCCGGCCCTCACCCGGATCTGGCTACTGACGGCGCTGGTCGTGCTGGCTCCCCTGCTGGCGCTGGTGAATGCCCCGCCCCTCGCGGCGGCGCGCCCGACAGGCAGCACCAACTTCGCCGCCCCGTGGGCGCGGGTCGGCTTGCAGGCCGGGCACTGGAAGATCAGCCAGGTGCCCGACGCGCTGGCCCGGCTGCGCGGCGACACCGGGGCCTATGCCGGAGGCCGCTCCGAATGGTCGTTGAACCTGGATATTGCCCAGCGCACGGCGACACTCCTGCGGGCGCAGGGCGTGGCGGTGGACGTGCTGCCCGCGACGATACCGACGGGCTATGTGGCCGACGCCTTTGTCGCCATCCACGCCGACGCCAACAGCAGCAGCCGCGCCCGGGGCTACAAGGTGGCGACCCGCTGGCGCTCTACCACGGCCTGGCGTGACGAGATCCTGATGGAGCAGGTCGGCAGCAGCTATGCCGCCGCGACCGGCTTGCCCACCGACCCCTCGATCACACGGGGGATGCGGGGCTACTACGCCTTCAGCACGTTCCTGGGCACCGATTACCGGGTGGACAAGACCACCCCGGCGATGATCATCGAAACGGGCTTTATGAGTAATGCCGCCGACCGGGCGGTGCTGTTCAACCAGCCGGGCCGGGTTGCGTCGGGCATCGCTAACGGTATCCTGGCCTACCTGCGTAACGTTCATGCCGCCGACGCGATCCAGGCGCAGGCCGAAGCAGTCGCCGCCAGCGCCGCCACCACCCGCAGCGTCGTCGTTACCAGCAACGGGGTCCGCATCCGCGCCCAAAATGGCGGCCAGGGCACGGTCTTGCTCGTCGCCAACCGGGGCGATGTATTCCCCTACGCCGAGGTGGTGCGGAAGCCGCCCCCCAATTTCAACCCCAGCCCCTACAGCACCGAACTCGCCACCGGTAGCTGGAACAAAATCCACATCCCTAACTACGCCGGGGATGCCTACATCTCCCGCGACTACATCAACGTGCAACAGTTCGGCGAACCCCCTTGAGTGCGGAGTGCGGAATGCGGAATAGGCTCAATCAGCAGGGTGAACGTAGCGCGATCAGCATCGCCGCGATTGGTACAGAATCACCCTCCCCCACTGTCATCCTGAGCGTAGCGAAGGATCTTGTCGAGGCCACCAAGCCGTCAGCGAAGATCGGGATCGTGGCCTGAGCACCGTTGACCGCCAACAAGGTCCTTCGCTGGCGCTCAGGATGACAGCCGGGGCGAGGGCAACAGCCTTTCCGCCCGCCGCACGTTTAAGATCCGCTCATAACGATTATGGCCTCTTGTAGGATATGGCGCTGCCCATTGATGCTCGGCTGCCCCCCGATATTGCGGACCCCCGAGCATCAATGGGCAGCGCCATATCCTACAGACGGTACGGAAGGTTGATGCGTGGATCCTGCTCCGCATTCTGTAATTGGTTGACACCTGGGTCAACCGGATGGTATACTGGCCGCACGAATTGAATAATGCAGCGCAGTGGTTACCCGTCTGCCCGGATGCAGAGGGTACCACAGGGGGAAGCCGGTGCAAGTCCGGCGCTGTCCCGCAACTGTAAGCCGATCCGCCTGATCGGCAAGCCAGGTTACCCGCCACTGCGTATGCTCCGCATCCTTCGCGCGAAAGGGGGTGGGAGCGACGGCCTCGCCGTCTCTTTGTACTCATATCCCCTCTCCCTCGGAGAGGGGTTTTTGTTTGCCGTGGAATTACGGTCGCCACGACACTGAACTTGATTAGTATGGAAGGATGGAAGTAGAAGCGCATGAAACGGAACACGATACACAGCGGATGGCACATGCTCGCCGCCCTGGTCCTGCTGCTGGCCGGGCTGGCGGGCAGCCTCCAGAGCACAATGGCCGCCCCGGCAGCCAGCGCCAATCCGGCAGCCGCCGATAAGGCGCTGGCCTGGATACGGGCACAGCAAACGGCGGATGGCAGCTTCCCCGGCTTCGGCGCGGGGTCTACCGCCGATGCCGTCTATGCCATCGCCGCGCCGGGCCAGGACCCGAACACCTACACCACAGACGGCAAGTCACCGCTCGACTTCCTGGCGAGCAAGGCCGCCGACCTGACCAAGACGGTGGGCGGCACCGCCAAGCTGGCCCTGGCGGTCACGCTGGCGGGCAAGGACCCGCGCAACTTCGCCGGGATGAACCTGGCGAACACGATCAACAGCTTTGTGGACCCGGCCACCGGGCACTACGGCACCGATGTCACCGGGCAGGCGCTGGTCATCCTGGCGCTGGCGGCGATGCAGTCTGCCGGGCACCCGCAGACGTTCGACTGGCTGGCGGCCCAGCAAGGGCCAGAAGGCGGCTGGGCGTTCAGCGGTGACCAAAAGCCGGGGGCCGCCGATACCAACACCACAGGCCTGGTCCTCCAGGCGCTGGCGAGCGTGCCCGCCGGGGCACAGTACAAGGCGCAGATCGACAAGGCGCTGGCCTATCTGCACACCCAGCAGAACACCGAAGGCGGCTTCCCCTACGCACAGGGCGACCCGAACAGCAGCGCCAGCGACGCCAACTCGACAGCAATGGTGATCATGGCCCTGGTGGCGGTGGGTGAAGACCCGGCGGGCGCGGCCTGGAGCAAGGGCGGCGTGACCCCCGCCTCGGCTCTGCTGGCCTTCCAGAACGCCAGCGGTGCGTTCCGCTACCAGATGACCCCGCCCGACGACAACGGCGGCGCGACCTATCAGGCCGTCCCGGCCCTGCTGGAGCTGGCCCTCCCGTTCGCGTCCATCGCCCACCCGGTCCCCGCCCCCGCCCCGGCCCCCGGTATGCCGACCACCGGCACTCCCGCCCCGGCCCCGTTCTGGCCGCTCGGCGTGGCCCTGGCCCTGCTGGCCGGTGGCGTGGTGCTGCGCCGTCGCTCCGTGCGGTAGCGCGTGAAACGTGATGCGTGATGCGTGATGCGTGATGCGTGATGCGTGATGCGTGACGAGGGATCAGGGATCAGGGATCAGGGGTCAGGGGTCAAGGGTCAGAACGACGTAATACGCAATACGCATCACGTTTCACGTTTCACGTTTCACGTTTCACGTTAGGAAAACGGTTTATGGCCCAAACGCTGACACCCGCCCCACCCTACCATACCCGCACCTGGCTGCTCTGGGTGGGGACGGCCACGCTGGCGGCGGGGAGCACGCGCAACCCGCTCTACCTGCTGGTGGTGCTACTGGCGGCGCGGCTGGTGGATATGGCGGTGGCGGTGGGGCGCGGAGAAGCGGGCGTGACCGACCCCCGGCGGCGCAGTTGGGGCGCGTTCCTGCGGCTGGGACTGATCATCGCCGGGTTCGCCGCGCTGTTCAACGTGCTGGCCGCGCATCTCGGCAGCCATGTCTTGATCCGCCTGCCCGGCGACTGGCCGCTGATCGGCGGGCCGCTGACTCTGGAAGGGCTGGTCTACGGGCTGTTGAACGGGCTGGTGTTGATCACCCTGCTGGCGGTGTTCGGCACGTTTAACGCCGGGGCCGACACCTATGCCCTCTTGCGGGCCATCCCTGCCGGGTTCTCCCAGGTCGGGCTGGTGACGGCTATCGCCCTGGCCTACATCCCGCAAACCCTGACCCGCTGGAGCGAGATCCGCGAGGCGCAAACGTTGCGCGGGCATCACCTACGGGGGGCACGCGATCTGGTCCCCCTGGCCGTGCCGCTGTTGACCGGGGGCCTGGACCGGGCGATCAACCTGGCCGAGGCGATGGAGGCGCGCGGCTTCACGCCCCCGCTGGCGACGGCGGGGGCGGATGGGGGGCGACGGCGGGAGTGGGTCCCTTTCTTGCTGGGGCTAGGGGTGGTGGCGGTGCTGGTCGGCGGCTTCCTCAGCGCCTACTTTCGCCAGCAACCGGCCTGGGGCTGGGGCGTGATGACAGGGGGGGGGGGGCTGCTCATCG
>JBBSAN010000346.1:0-7008 GCA_038252265.1 Chloroflexia bacterium | reverse complement strand
CTTGACTGCTCCCCAGCCTTGATCCGTTTAATCCGTTTCATCATCCGTTGACAGCAATCCGTCCCCGGCGGGTCGTTCGTGCTATAATGCCATCCTAGATGGGCACACACCATGAGGAGGGCAGGACGATGTTAAACTGGGGGATTATCGGGCTGGGCAAGCTGGCGAATACGCGGATCGCCCCGGCGTTCGCCCATGCGCCGGACAACCGGCTGGTGGCCGTGGCCGGGCGGGACGCCGCCCGCACCGCCGAATTTGCCACCCGGCACGGGGCGCGCCCGGCCACCGTTGCGGAGTTGCTGGCCGACCCGGCGATCCAGGCGGTCTATATCGCCGCGACCAACGATCTGCACGCCCCCTACACGCTGGCGGCGGCGCGGGCCGGGAAGCATGTGCTGTGTGAGAAGCCGCTGGCCCGCACCCCCGCCGAGGCCGAAACGATGATCGCCGCCTGCCGGGAGGCTGGGGTGCTGCTGGGCACCGCCTTCCAGATGCGCTTTCACCCGGCGCACCAGCAGATCCGTGCCCTGGTGCTGGAGGGTGCGCTGGGCGAGATCCGGCAGGCACGGATGCAGCAGTTGCTGCAACTGGCCCCCGACCGGCAGACCTGGCGGCTGGACGCGAGCGCGGGCGGGGGGCCGCTGTTCGACGTGGGCAGCCATCAGGTCGATCTGCTGACGTTCCTGACCGGCCAGCCGGTGCGCGCCGTCAGCGCCATCCTGGCCCAACAGACCTTCCGCGACCGCGCTAACGAGGATGCGGCGGTGTTGAACCTGATCCTGGGCGACCGGGCGCTAGCGCAAATCAGTGTCGCTTTCAACACGCCCTACGGCCATAGCGCCGTGGAACTGCACGGCAGCGCGGGGTCGGCCCGGCTGGACAACACGCCGGGGCAGACCGCCGACGGTCACGTCGAGTTCCGCACCACCACGGGCCGGGGCCTGCTGGAGTGGGAGTCGTGCGACCTCTACGCCGCCGAAATCAGTGCCTTCGCCGCCGCCGTGGCGGGCACCGCCCCGCTGGAGATCTCGGGCGAGGCCGGGCTGATCAACCTGCGCATCCTTGTCGCCGCCCAACAGTCGGCCCGGCAGGGCGGGGCGCTGGTGGGAGTGTAGGGACGAGGGACGAGGGACGAGGGATGAGGGATGAGAGATGAGGGATGAGGGATGAGAGATGAGGGATTGGCGTGAGCGGGGATACTGCTATACAGTATTATAATTTATGAATGCAATTGTCTCGTCTATACTAATATTAGCCTCTTTCGTTGCACTATTAGCTTTGCATATTGTTTTATCCTACTCACTTTGGCATCGTTTTACATTCTGGATATCGTTGTTGAAACTGCTCATACTGTCATTCGTAGTGGCCTTTGTTTGGCAACTGGTCGCGGGGTTGCTTTACCTTCCTTATCTTATGGCGGTTGCTATTCCTACTCTTATAAAGGAAACCCTTGGAGATCGAGTCTTGTATCTAACGTTCTTCCTTCCCTCCTTCTTTTCGATCCCGGTTAGCTTAATCCTCGTTGCGCTGGGTGGGTTGGGCATCGTCGCCAGACGCTACAGTATATACACAACGTGCTGGTTTATCCTGGTTCTGGCAACTGGCTATGCTGCTTTCCTATTCGGCGGGGGAGCCGGTCTTAGCAAAAGTTCACTGATGGATCAATGGCGCATTATAGCCGTCGGGCTAAGTGTTGGCGGACTATCAGCAGGCATCATCCCGCTAATTTTCCTTAGATCGCGCCGTAAAGCAGCCATGCCTGGGAAATGGCGTTGGTTACTTAAAGTTGTTCCAGGTTGTGCAATCGGTAGTCTGAGTGCGGGGGTTGGGTTGTGGTTGGGTGCGATCTACGATCAGGTCTGGTCGGCAGCGTGGGAAGCTGGATCACGCTTTGGGGGAACCTGGCAGGCTTTCCCGGGCGATAGGACAGCGATGTTAGTTATTACTCCGGTGGGGATACTAGCGGGTATACTGCTGGGTCTGATCCTTAGCCTCGGTACTATACGCATGTTGACGCGACTAACAACGTATCTAAAGGGACTCCGCTTAAATCAGCGATAAAATGCCGCCTACACTTATTAATCCAACCGTTTCCTTCTGATGGTGCCACCGCCCCCACATTGACACCGTCACCCTGTCTTGAGTACAATCGAGGGGGGTCTGCGCACCGGCTCTGTCGCCTGATAGAGCCGGTTCTTTACGCGATGTTGCGGGCAGACCCGCTACCAAAGGAGGTGTGTATGCGAGAGCGAACAATTGGCGTGGGCGTGACCTCGGAGGTCGGGCGGCTGCGGCGGGTGATTGTGCATGAGCCGGGGCTGGAAATCGAGCGGATGACCCCCGACATGCGCCACGAATTCTTATTTGACGATACTCTCTACCTGCGCTATGCGCGGGGCGAGCACCGGCGCTTTGCCCGCCTCCTGCGGACGTTGGGTGTGGAAGTGCTGGAGTTCAAAGACCTGCTGCGCGAGACGCTGGTCTATCCCGGTGCGCGGGAATACGTGCCGGTGTTGCTCGACCAGATCCTGCGCGAAGAAGCGGTGGCCGAGGCTCCGGCCCTCTACGCCGACCTGCTGGCCGGGCAGAGCGAACTGGCGACCCGGCTGATCGAGGGTATCGAGTACGCCCACACCGACTTGCCGCGCCTGCTGGACCGCGACTTCTACCGGCTGCGCCCGCTGCCCAACCTGATGTATATGCGCGACCTGGCCGCCGTGCTCCACGACCGGGTGCTGGTCGGCCACCTGGCCCCCGATGTCGGCACGCGGCGGCGCGAAACCCAACTGCTAAATTTCGTCTTCAGCCATCATCCGGGGTTCGCCACCACCAACCTCTGGTTCACCCCGCCGTCCCCGCTGGTCGCGCCCTCGCCTGACCCGCAGGGGGCCTACTTCGAGGGTGGCGCGCTGCTGATGCTCAACGCCCACACCCTGCTGATCGGGGCGAACCACCGCACCACCACTGCCGGGGTGCGGATGCTGGCCGACGGCCTGAGCCAGTGGTGCGCCCGCCAGCGGCACGCCCTGACCATCTATCTGGTCCATATGACCGAGGCCGAACATGCGCGGGGCGGTGAGTTCCTCGACTCGGTCTTTGCCATCCTCAACCGGGGCGAATACCTGATCTACCCGCCGGTCTTCTCGCCCAAAGGCCCCGAAGTAGCCGACGTGGTCCGCATCGCCATTGATGCCGGGGGGCGGCAGCAACGCGGGCGGTTGGAGCGGCTGTGGGATGCCTTTGAGGCCGACCCGCTGCTGCGCCCGGTGGGTGAGCCGGTCTTTTGCGGCGGCGAGGACGAGGTGTTCCAGAAGCGCGAACAGTGGTTCGGGGCGGTGAACGCGCTGGTGATCGCCCCCGGCAAGGTGGTCATGTACAGCAGCGCCGAACGCACCATCCGCGAACTGTCGCGGCGCGGCTACACGGTGCTGGATGCGGGCGAGCTGATCGAAGGCCGCCAGACGCTCGACCTGGACGATGGCCGCGACGTGGTCATCACCATCCACGGGGCCGAACTGGCGCGGGGGCATGGCGGGCCGCACAGCCTGGTGCTGCCCCTGGCCCGCGATCCACTGCCCGGCGATGGAGGTGTCGTATGACCCTGAAGTTAGGAGTCACCTCGGAAGTGGGGCGGTTACGCCGGGTGATGATCCACAAGCCCGGCCCCGAACTGCTGAATATGACGCCGGAGTTGCGCGAACGCCTGCTGTTTGATGATATTCTCCACCTGGAACGGGCGCAGCGCGAGCACGACATTTTCCGCCGCGTGCTGGAACTGATCGCGCCGCCGGATACCGACCCCCGCGAATATGTGCTGGAAGCCGCCGATCTGCTGCGCGATCTGCTGGTGCAGGACAGCCCGGTGCGCGCCAGCCTGATCCGCGATGTGTGCCGGTTGGAGGGCAAGAGCCGGGCGCTGGCCGACCTGATGCTCGGCACCCCGCCCGCCGAGCTGGCCGAGTTCCTCCTGTCGGGCGAACTATCCCGCGAGGACCCCTATGCCCCGCGCCGCTACGGCTCGCTGACCGGCTTTATGCAGGCCCGGCCCTACAAGCTGCGCCCGATCCCCAACCTGATGTTCTCCCGCGACGCGGCGGTGACGGTCAACAATGGGCTGATCATCTGCAACATGGCCCGTACCGCCCGCGTGCGCGAGCCGCTGCTGATGCGCTACATCTATCGCTATCACCCGCTGTTCGGCGGGTCGGCGGGCGGTCCGGCGCTCTGGTTTGACCGCCTGTCGCCCGATGCGCTGCGCCGCCGTGCCCGCCGCGTCCATGCCGGGCTGGCCCCCGACCGGGCGCGGATCGAGGGTGGTGACGTGCTGGTGCCGCGCGAAGATCTCCTGTTTGTCGGCGTCGGGGAGCGGACGACGACGCAGGGGGTGGATGCGCTGGTGGCGCGGCTCTGCGCTCATGCCGACAACCCGATCCGCCGGATCTACGCGGTGATCATGCCCCGCGCCCGCGCCACGATCCATCTCGACACGATCTTCACCCTGATCAGCCAGGACGAGTGCCTGATCTATCCGCCGCTGATCCTGCCCCGTGGCGAACAGCGCGTGCGCGTGGTCCGCATCGATCTGCGCGGGACCTCCCACGAGCCGCATGTGGAGGAAGAAGAAGATCTGGTGCGGGTGTTGCAGGCCGAGTTCCCCGACCGCAAGATCCAGGTGCGCCATTGCGGCGGCAGCCCGCACGAGCAGGCTAGCCGGATCGACCAGGAGCGCGAGCAGTGGACCGACGGAGCCAACGCCTTCGCCCTGCGCCCGGGCCTGGTCCTCTGCTACGAGCGCAACGAGCGGACGGCGCAATCGCTGGCCGCCGCAGGCTACACGATCCTGCGCCCCGAAGACTACCTTGACGACGCCCTGAACGTGCGCGAGGACGTGCTGCGCTCGGTCAAGATCGATGACTGGCGGCAAAAGTACATGATCCTCCTGCGCGGCCAGGAACTCAGCCGGGGCCGGGGCGGTCCCCGCTGCATGACGATGCCGTTGCAGCGCGACCCGTTGCCGACGTGAGGCGTGAAGCGTGAAACGTGATGCATGACTATTCTGAGCTTACACACTGGGCGAGCGGAACCGAGGGGATGCGCGGGGCAGTGGAAGCGGCGCTGCATGTTCTGGTCGGCCAACCGATGCTGCTGACGCGGCGCGCTGCTGATATGGAGATGTTCCATTTTGGTGCGAGGCGGGCGGTCACCGAGCGTCATGGGGCCATCAGCAGCGTTGGGACCTACGCACTCCATGTGCAGTGTACCTGGCGTCTCGTGGGGCCAATGGGGATTGTGACCGGGCGGCACGACCTCTATTCTCCGGCGGGCGACTCGGACCGGGAAGAGGCCGATTTCCAATGGGAGGTATCGGGGAGCAATCGGCGGGACGAACGGCTGGCCGCCTTCTTTGCTCAGTGGTCCGCCGCGCCGCCTGTGGTGGTGGGGGTCCAGGCGGATGCCGTGGGGAGCCTCACCCTGACCTTATCTGGCGGCTTTACCTTCGACGTGTTTCCTGACGACTCCCTGGCAGGTGAGCATTGGCGGCTGCTCGATCTGTCCCGCGCCAGCGTCCGCCGCCACTTCGTCGTCACCGGCATCGGCGCGGAGGATCAGGGATGGGTGGCGACACCTGAAAAGTAGATCCGTGCTGCACAACCCCGCTGTCATCCTGAGCGTAGCGAAGGATCTTGTCGGGGTGTGTAGATCGCTGGGGTTTGGCCCAATATGTTCAGGGAAGAGGTACTGTTTGCGTGTGCGATCATAGACCCCGAAGAAGATCCTTCGCTGCGCTCAGGATGACGGCTACTATTACCCTATTTTTAGGAGCTTTTCGTCGCAGAGGTTCGATAGATGGCTGAATACACCCCGACGCCGGAGCAGACGGCGGGGTGGCCCCGGCATATTGTCGCGGCGGCGGCGGCGATCTTTGATGAGGCCGGGCGGGTGCTGCTCGTGCGCTCCGGTTGGCGGGGGTGGGAGTTCCCCGGCGGGCAGGTGGAGCAGGGGGAAGACTTGCTCACCGGGCTGGCCCGCGAGGTGGGCGAGGAAAGCGGTTGCGCGGTGAGCGTGGGGCGGCTGCTCGGCGTCTACTCCAACGTCGGCCCGCCTTACATCGTGCAATTCCTCTTCCGCTGCGCCTACGCGGGCGGCGACCTCACCCCGAGCGCTGAAACGCCGGAAGTCGGCTGGTTCACCCCCGCCGAGGCGACGGCGTTGATCACCCGTCCCTCCACCGTGGGCCGCCTGCAAGATGCCCTGGCCGATGCGCCGGGTGTGGTCTACCGCGCCTACCGGCTGCGGCCCTATGCAGAAGTGCGCGAGGAACGACTCGGCGGATAAGCACAGCCAACCCTTGATTAGCGATAGAACGCGGCAGCCTGGCCCATCAGGGCATCGGCCAGGCGCACACGATGATTGGGTACGAATTCGGCGGGCAGGGCGTCGGGGGCGCACCAGTCGAGGGCCAGCGTCTCGTCGCTGAGCAGCGGCGCGCCCCCGGTGATCCGGCACTCGAACAGGCTGCTGACGTACTGCACCGCGTTGCCGTCGGCGTAGCGGACGACGGTGTGACTCGGGTCGGAGTAGACCCCCACCAGCCGCACAATCTCGACCGTATACCCCGTTTCCTCGGCCACCTCGCGGATCACCGCCTCGGCCACCGTCTCGCCCAACTCCACGCCGCCGCCCGGCAAGCCCCAGTAGCCATTGTCGCCCCGTTGGTGGAGCAGTACCCGCCCGGAGTCGTCAAAGATGATCGCCGCCACGCTGGGCATCAGCTTGTTCGGCGGGCCGCCATAGGTCGTCCTGTCGGTCATTGGTCTTTCCTCAAAGATGCCTGGGTCAATGCTGGTCATGCTGCCCCCTCTGCCCATCCGTCCCGGTCATCCTGAGCGCAGCGAAGGATCTTCTATGCGGTTCGGGCTGTCGGGGCAACTCGTGATCCCGCCGTGATCTGATCGGCGGATCCCCGGCGATCTAGACGCCCGGACAAGATCCTTCGCTGCGCTCAGG
>JBBSAN010000345.1:0-7022 GCA_038252265.1 Chloroflexia bacterium | reverse complement strand
TACGCGGCTGGTATCGATCTGGTTCAAGCCGTAGGTCATCCCGCCGAGCAGCACGGCCAGCACCGCCATCCCGGCCAGGTCAAAGGGCTTGCGCTGGGCCGGGTGGGTCGCCGGAAGCAGTCGGGCGCTCGCCACGAATAGCGCCGCCGCAATCGGCAGGTTCACCAGGAACAGCCAGTGCCAGCTAAAGGTGAGCAAGATGCCGCCGATGATCGGGCCGATGATAAAGGCCAGGCCAAAGACCGCCCCGATCGCCCCCAGGGCGCGCCCGCGCTTCTCCGGCGGGAAGGTATCCCCGATCACCGCGCTGGCGACGGGGAAGATCCCGCCTGCGCCCAGGCCCTGCACGGCGCGCCCGATCAGCAGCACCTCAAAGCTGGGGGCCAGGGCGACGATCAGTGACCCCAGCCCGAACAGGCCCACGTCCAGCATATAGATCCAGCGCCGCCCCGACGCATCCGACAGCTTCGCCATCAGCGGCGTCCCGATCAGATTGAACAGCACATAGATAGTGAAGACCCAGGCGATCTCGCGGTCGCCCACATGGTAGGTCGCCTGGATGGCCGGGAGTGCTGGCCCGGCGATGGCGATGTCGAGCGCGCCCATCAACACCCCGGCGAACAGCACCAGCAAGGTGCGGTTGGCGGCGCGCGTGTCGGTACTGCCAGTCATCAGAATATGCCTCCTAATTAGTGATCGAATGAGGGGCCGCGCTGCTGGCGAGCCGCCCGCCGTTTGCGGCAAACCGCGCCCTGACCTGATCCAGCCAGTGTAATTCGCATTCGAGATGAGCCAGCCGGTGCTGCACCACAAACTGGAAGGTGCCGCTATGTTCCGGCACGGCGCGGGCGGCGGCTAGCTCGTCCACCAGGCGGGCGCGCCGCTGATCGAGCAGCGCCCGGGCCTCGGCGGGGGGGAGCACGTCGGCAAAGGCCAGGCCGATATCCTCGCCGAATTTGGCCGGTTCGTAGGCGCTGAGGTTGGCGCGCAAGAGGTGTTGGAATTGCGCCTCGCCCTCGGGGGTGATGCTGTAGACCCGGCGGGGGGGGCGCTTGCCTTCCCGAACCTCCTGCTCACCGATCCACCCCAGCCCGGCCATCTTCTCCAGCAGCGCGTAGGCGGTCGCCTTTTTGAGATCCGTACAGGTCGAGAGGTCCCGTTCTATGAACTCCATCAACTGGTAGCCGTGCATATCCGCCTGCCGCAGCAGCCCCAGGAGCAGTAATTCGCGTTCCATTTCCATGTTAGTCATCCTTGATTAGTCAGAACTGACTATATTATACACCGTTTGGCTGGTGTTGTCAAAGCCCCGTGGGACGGGGCGGAGTGTTGCCCCGTCGTTAAACAATGGATATAAGAAAGATACTTGTAGAAGGTACATACGTTGAACATCGGAAGGTGTGATCCTGAGCGTAGCGAAGGATCTTGTTGGCGATCAACGGTGCGGAGGCAAATGCACGGCTAGCCGTCAACGATCAGGCACCCCCAACAAGATCCTTCGCTGCGCTCAGGATGACAGCCCTGGATCGGCAACAGCCAGCGTCATCCCGCCGCTCAGCCCCATTCTTGACAGCACCGGCCCCGGCGCATACAATAGCGTGGGGCACGACGGCCCCAATTTGTAGGGTATTTGAGGACCTGCTGCTCTTGCCGTATCGCATCCTGGCGATTGCCCCTACCTCGTTTTTTGCCGACTACGGCGCGCATGTGCGTATCTACGAAGAGGTGCGCCATTTGCAGGAACGGGGGCACCGCGTCACTATCTGCACCTACCATAATGGCGACGCCGTGCCCGGCATGGACATTCGCCGTAGCCTGAACGTGCCCTGGCGGCAGGGCGTGCAGGTCGGCTCCACGCGCCACAAACTCTATTTCGACGTGATGCTGGAATGGACCGTACTGCGCGCTGCCCTGCGCACGCGGCCCCACCTGATCCACGCCCATATGTACGAGGGGGCGCTGCTGGGCTGGCCGGTGCGCCAACTGCTCGGTATTCCGCTCATCTTCGACTACCAGGGCAGCCTGACCGGCGAGATGGTGGACCACCACTTCCTGCACCCCGATGGCACGTTCTACCCGGCGGTGCGCGGGCTGGAAGGCTGGATCAACCGGCTGCCTGACGCGATCATCACCAGTTCGGAGAACGGGGCCGCCGCGCTCAAAGGCTCGTTCCACGTCCCGCCCGACCGGATCTTCCCGATCACCGACGGGGTCAATACCACCGTATTCGCCCCGCCCACCACCGCCGCCCAACGCGAGACAGTGGCCGCCCGCAAGGCGCAACTGGGCATCCCTGCCGGGGCGAAAGTGGTCGTCTACCTGGGGGTGCTCGCCCCCTACCAGGGCATCGACCTGCTGCTGGAAGCGGCGCGCACGGTCCTCCAGACCCAACCCGATACCTACTTCGTGATCATGGGCTACCCCGGTGTCGAGAGCTATGCCCGGCTGGCGGGCGAGATGGGCCTGCTCCACCGCGTGCTCTTTCCGGGGCGCATCCCCTATCCCGAAGCCCCGGCCTGGCTGAGCGTGGGCGATGTGGCGGTGTCCCCCAAGCTGTCGGCCACCGAGGGCGCGGGCAAAATCGGCAACTACATGGCCCTGGGCCTGCCCACCGTCACTTTCGATACCCCGGTCAGCCACGAGTTCCTGGGCGACCTGGGCCTCTACGCCGAACGGGGCAACGCCCTTTCCCTGGCGACCACCCTGGCCGCCATCCTGGCCGACGACGCCCGCCGCCCCCGCCTGGGCGCGGCCCTGCGCGACCGGGCTATCCGCTGCTACTCCTGGCACGCCGCCATCCGCCGCATCGAAGACGTCTACGAAGTGGCCCGCCAGCGCCGCGGCGGCTCCCAACCCGCCCCCCTGGCCCGGCGAGTAGGCGGTAGGCAGTAGGCAGTAGGCAGTAGGCAGTAGGCAGCGGGCAGCGGGCAGCGAGCATTGAGTACGCAGGGATCAGGATCAGAACGACGCAATACGCAATACGCAATACGCATCACGCGAGGCCCCACCCAATGCCCGACACCTATTACGGCATCTATCTCATCCCGCCGCCGCCCATCGTGGTGGCCCTGAGTCTGGCCCACCGGGTGCTGGCGCAGGAGTTCGGCACCGTGACGGCCAATCAGTTCATGGTCCACGCCACAATCAAGGGCTTTTTCAAGCTGGCTGACGGCACCACGCCGGACGCCTTCGTGCCCGCGTTGGACGAGCTATTCGCCCGCACCCCCGCCTTCCCGGCAGAGATCAACCCGCCCTGGACGGCGGCGAGCGGCCCCGGCAGCGGCAGCGTCCTGCTCTGGATCACCAAAACCCCGGCGATCCAGGAGCTACATGAAGCGGTGTGGAACATCGTGCTCCCCCATGTCGCGCCTGACTGCCGCTTCACCGGGACCGAACCGGCAGGCCCCGACTTCCCGCCGCACCTCACCCTCGTCCAGTCGGACCTGCCCACCGAGCCGGGGCTGCTGGCCCAGGGTCTCGCGCTAGGCCAGTATCTCTACGAGCAGATGCCTGCCCACCGCTTTCTGGCACAGGAGTTGCAACTGGTGGAGTTTCAATCGGACGATTGGGCCGGAGCCTGGGGGGCAACCCTGCGCTACCGGCAACAGAAGGGCTGGCGTTTACCGGAGGAGGCGACCCCATGAAGACACTATTGATCTTGCGCCACGGCAAAGCAGAGAACAGAGGCAAGGGGACGGTGGCGAGTGACCACCCCCGCGCACTGACCACGCGGGGGCGCGACGAGGCCAGCGAGATGGGCCGCCGCATGGCCGCGCAGGGGATGCAGCCGGACCTGTTCGTCAGCTCCGACGCCCGCCGCGCCTACCAGACCGCCACCCTGGCCGCGACCGAACTGCCCGCCGCCGCGCCGATCCAGCTAGACCCTGATATCTACGATGCCAGCCTGGACACCCTGTTGGAGACGGTGCGCCGCCTGCCCGCCACAGCAGATTGCGTGGTCGTGACCGGTCACAACCCCGGTTTCGAGGATCTGGCCGCGGCCCTCACCGGGCAGCATCTGACCCTGCCCACCGGTGCGCTGGCCTGCGTCACCTTCGCCGCCGACGCCTGGGACGCCGCCCGCGAGGGCACCGGCACCCTGGCCTGGCTGGCGACCCCGGCGGGCGAATAGGCGGGCCTGCCCGGCCTCCTTATCGAGAATTGTTACCCTTTACCGCGCTGTATCATTCACCGGGGCCAGGTGGGACGGTTCGCCCGCGGTGCCAACCGCGGGCGAACGGCTGCTGCTCCCATCGAACCCCAGCACCCCGCCCCACCTGGTGCAACAACCATTCAGCGACCCGGTTGACGACGATCAGGAGACTCGCTATAATGTGGGCACCTCAGACGGCTCGGCACCAGGAGCAGCCCACGGCTGCCTGAGGCACCGGCTCCCGACCTTCTCGTTGCACCACCCCTACCGGCAGACTGTGGATCCCGCACCATACCGGGATCCCGCCTGATCGCGGGAGGAGTGCGCCCTTTTCCTACCGGGAGTCGCTACGTGGCCCGCCGCCCCGCAAGAGGGTCCGCAGGTGGGGTTGCCAGGTTTTGCATTGCCCTAATGCAGTAGCGTGGGTCCGCCCCGCTACTGCCCGCATCCACGGCGGAAAGGAGTGCTGCCGGAGGTTCGTGCGCTATCCACGCTCACTGCTTTGACGTTCAGCACAATAGGTCCTCACCGTACCTGTTATCGGGTCCCGCGCCTTTCCTGTTCCACCGCCTATCGCTGACTCGGCCACCGGGGAGCACCCCCGGCGGTAGCGTGCCGCCGGGGGGCCGGTGCTCTTATGCGTCAAATGCGTGATCCAGCCCGCCTTCCAAAGCTAGGGGCGAGGGAGGCCCGGCTCCAATCCCATATGATATCCGCACTTTAGCGACCAGGAGAACCCCATGCGGCGATTACACTGGCACGTTGGCACGCTGATCGGGTTGGTGGTGGTGCTGGTAGGCGGCTTTGCGCTATGGAGCGCGCCGGCCAGTGCCCAGTTCCCGGCCCGGCTGTCGGGTGACAGCCGCGCCCTTGCGCCCCCGCCCCCGGCGGCCAAGGGCGACGGCAACCAATCCTACCCTGCGACTCCGCTCGATCAAACGATCCCCGGCTCCCCCTTGCGGGTGGTGGTCCGCCCCAGTGGCAGCTACGCGGTCTACCGTAACAATATTCAGCAGTTCTTCGGGCAGTATGCCGAAGGCGTCTACCTGTGGGTCAACAATCAGGTCTGGGGGCCAGAGTTGGTCCCGGCGGGCCAGGCCGTTAACATGTACACCCAGATCAGCAGCGTGCTGAGCGGCACCGGCAGTGCCGCCGATCCGTGGGTGGTCACCAACGTGTTGAATGTCGGCACGACCGGGCTGCAACTGACGCAACGGGTGAGCTATGTCAACGGCAACGAGTTCATCCGCAACGATTGGACGCTGTGCAACACCAGCAACATCAACTATACCGATCTGCACCTGTTCCATGCCGCCGACCTGTGGACCGACGGCAGCGACTTTGGGTATGGCTATTATGACGCCAGCAGCGGGGGCATCGGCGGCTACAATCAGGCCCACACCCTCTACCAGATCTTCATTCCCATCAGCCGCCCGGCCCGCTATGAAGAGGACGGCTATGGCACGATCTGGGGCGACATCGGCAGCACCGCCGGACGCGGGGGTGGGTTCCGCAACTTCTACCGCCCGAACGATTATATTGACAACGGGGCCGGGTTGGAGTGGCAGTTCGACCTGGGACCCATCTGTGTCACCTATTCGGGCTACGTCAGCTTCTCCGGCATCCCGCTGATCCCGTCGGCCACACCCACCCCGACGGACACCCCGAACGCCACGGCCACCGCTACCCCCGCCGCGACCGCGACCGTGACCGACACCCCCACGCCGTGTGTGATGGCTTTTACCGACGTGGACCCCTACAATCCGTTCGCCACCTATATCCGCTGCCTCTACTGCCACGGCATCGTCGAGGGCTACGTGGATAACACGTTCCGACCCTATAACCGTGTCACCCGCAGCCAGGTCGCCAAGATCATCGCCAACAGCGCCGGGTACACCGATGTGCCCAGCGTGCAGACCTTCTCGGACGTGCCCTCCAGCCATATCTTCTACCTGTGGGTGGAACGCCTGGCAAGCCGGGGCCACATCACGGGCTATCCCTGCGGATCGCGCCCCGATGAGCCATGCGACGCGCAGCAGCGGCCCTACTTCCGCCCGTTCAACGATGTGACCCGGGGCCAGCTTGCCAAGATCGCGGCCAACGCGGCGGGCTTCACCGATATGCCGCCCGCCGTCATGACGTTCCCCGACGTGCCGCTGAACGATCCGTTCTGGATCTACATCGAGCGGCTGGCCCGGCGCGGGATCATCAACGGCTACGAGTGCGGGAGCGGCGAAATCAACCCCTGCACCGGGCAGGTTGAATCGTGCGACGGTTCGCGGCGCACCTACTATCGCCCGTGCATCGCCATCACCCGCGGCCAGATGGTGAAGGTGGCCGCGAACACTTTCTACCCCGTCAACTGCGCGCCCGGTGACGCGCCGATCATCAAGTAACCCCGGCCTCGGCGCGGCGCCCGTGCTCGACCCGGGGAAGTGCGCCGTTTTTGGTTCCCGGTTCAAGGCGCGGCGCGAACCCCCCCGTTTTGCTACAGAATAGATACTCCCGCCAGCCAGGAGGCCGCGCCGCATATCCGGCGCGGCCCAGTCTGGTTTTGGTATAATGAATGCTATAGCAAAGAACGCACAACGCTGTGCTCAGGACACCTCCCCCTCCCCGCCTAATTAGGCGGCTGGTATCGTTAAAGGACCTTTTTCCGTGGCGAAGACTCTACCTAAACCATCCGTGCGCCGGTCGCCCCAGGACAGCCTGCCCGCGATCGAACCCACCCCCGCCGAATCTGATGGGAGCGAGCCGTTCCTGGCTCCGGTGGCCGAGGCCATTGTCGCCCCGGCGAGCGCCCCGGCAGCGATCCCCGGCACCACCTGGGACGACACGCCCCTGACCGAGGGCGAGCGCAAGACGTTGC
>JBBSAN010000344.1:0-7042 GCA_038252265.1 Chloroflexia bacterium | reverse complement strand
GTTCTTATGCCTCTTATTATACCGAATTCCCGCCTCCGTCACAAGCGCAGGCTGGCCCCCTTCCGGCGGGCACAACGTCCCGGCGCGGAGGGGTGGTATCCCGCTTGCCCGGCACAGGTCGTGCCACGGGCGGCAGGTGTATGTTATAGTACAGGTGGGTTCGCGCCCACACCGACGATCAGGAAAGAGGATTCTTCTATGCGACGACGACCATTCCAGGGGGGGGCGGCCCTGGTGCTGTTCGCCCTGGCGGCCTTGCTGGCGGCCTGCGACACTACCCCCGCGCCCTCGGCGATGAAGCCGGACGAGGTGCTGAACAAGAGCGCGCCCAAGATGGCGGCGCTCAAGAGCTTCCACTTTAATCTGGCAACCAGTAAGATCGACAAGGCCCCGTCGAGCCTCTATATCACCGGAGCCGATGGCGACCTGTTGCGGCCCGGCAAGCTCCAGGCGACAGCGAAGGCGCTCTTGCTGGGCAACGCCGTCGAGGTGCAGGTGGTGGCCGACGGCGCAGCGCAATATATGACCGACCCGCTGAGCAAGCGCTGGCAGAAGATCCCGGCCAGCTTCAACGCCCTGGCCCTGCTCGACCCCGGCAAGGCGATTGCCGATATCCTGGCGAGCGTGCAATCCCCCACCGACGCCGGGACTGAGTCGGTGGATAACGTCGCTTCCTACCGGATCAAGACGACCGTCCCCCCCGCTTCGATGCAGGCGCTGTCGCCCGAAATCACGGCGACCGATCCGCTCAGCGCCACGCTCTGGGTCGGCAGCGACGACTTCCTCATCCGCCAGGTGCAGATCACCGGCGCGCTGCTGAAGAACGAACCCGCCACCATCGTCCGCACCCTCAAGTTCTCCCAGTTCGATGTCCCGGTCACGATCCAGCTCCCCCCCGGCGTCACGCCGTAACGAGCAATGAGCAATGAGCAATGAGCGATGAGGACGAAAAACCTTACTCATCACTCATCACTCATCACTCATTGCTTTAGAGTGGTTGCCCCCGGCGCTTGAGCAACTGGTAGATGATCAGCAGGACGGCGACCACGGCTAGAATGTGGACCGTGGCGCTGCCGATGTTGGCGAGCAGGGCGGCCAGCCAGATCAGCAGCAACAGCGCGATGATGGCCCAGACCATGTTTCTCCCTCTGTACTGCACCACGAAGGGCACGAAGCGGAAACTTCTTCGTGCCCTTCGTGCCCTTCGTGGTGCGCTACGTTTAGGCAGGTTCTTCGTCCAGCGGCGGAGGCGCGCCCAGTTCCGGGTCGGCCTCCACGATCACTTCTTTGACCAGGGCCGTTTCCAGCACCTCGCTCATGTCGTCCACCAGCACAAACTGGATGCTGCGGCGCACATGGGCGGGGATCTCGATCAGGTCTTTGCCGTTTTTGCGCGGGATGATCATGGTGGCGATCCCGGCGCGGTGGGCGGCCAGCACTTTCTCTTTCAGCCCGCCGATGGGCAGCACCTTGCCGCGCAGGGTGATCTCGCCGGTCATCGCCACGTCACGGCGCACCGGGCGGCGGGTCAACGCCGATAGCAAGGCGACCGCCATTGTCACGCCCGCCGAGGGGCCATCCTTCGGGATCGCGCCTTCGGGCACATGGATGTGGATGTCTAGCTTCTCGAAGCGGGCCGGGTCCACGTTCCAGCGGGTGGCCCAGGAGCGGGCATAGCTCAATGCCGCCTGGGCCGACTCCTTCATCACGTCGCCCAGGTGCCCGGTCAGTTGCAGATTGCCCCGGCCTTCCATCAGCGTCACTTCGATGCTCATCGTGTCGCCGCCGACCGGGGTCCAGGCCACGCCGGTGGCGAGGCCCACTTCATCGCGCTCCTCGGCCAGACCCCAATCGTAGCGCGGGGGACCGAGGTAGCGTTCCAGGTGCGCCAGGCGGATGATCCGCCGGAGCCGCCTGGCAGGCCGGGCGGGCGGGGTCTCGCTTTCGGCAGGCGGGGTGGCCGGGGGATGGGGTTCGACCCCGTTCCCGTGCGGCTCGGCCCCGTTGCTATGCGCCGCCACCGGCGCGAAGATTTCGGCTTCGTTTGCCGTGGGCGCGGGCGGAGTCTCCTCCTCCGGGGGCAGCGTGGCGGCCACTTCGCGGGCCACCTTGCGGCAGATCGTGCCGATCTCGCGCTCCAGGTTGCGCACGCCCGCTTCGTGGGTGTATTCACGGATGATCAGGCGCAGGGCATCGTCCTGGAAGCGAAGCTGGTCCGGCTCCAGGCCGTGCTCCTCGACCTGGCGCGGCACCAGGAAGTTGCGGGCGATGTGGAACTTCTCGTCCTCGGTGTAGCCGGGCAGTTCGATCACTTCCATGCGGTCGAGCAGCGCGGGCGGCACCGGGTCGAGGATGTTGGCCGTCATGATGAACAGCACCTTCGACAGGTTGAACGGAACGTCGAGATAGTGGTCGCTGAAGGCGTTGTTCTGCTCCGGGTCGAGCACTTCGAGCAGGGCCGCGCTGGGGTCGCCCCGGAAATCGGTGCCCACCTTGTCGATCTCATCGAGCATGAACACCGGGTTGACCGTCCCGGCCAGGCGCATGGTCTGGATGATCCGGCCCGGCAGCGCGCCGATGTAGGTGCGGCGGTGGCCGCGAATCTCGGCCTCGTCGCGGATGCCGCCCAGCGACACGCGCACGAACTTGCGGCCCAGCGCCTGGGCGATGGAGCGCCCCAGGCTCGTCTTGCCCACACCGGGCGGCCCGACGAAGCAGAGGATCGGGGAGCGCATCTTGCCCTGGGCCAGGCGGCGCACGGCCATGTACTCCAGGATGCGTTCCTTGACCTTGGGCAGCCCGTAGTGGTTCAGTTCCAGGGTGCGCTCGGCCTCTTTGATGTTCAGGTGATCGGCGGTGGCCTGCTCCCAGGGCAGGGCGATCAGCCAGTCCAGATAGGTGCGGATCACGCCCACTTCGGGGGCCATCGCGGGCATCATGGCGAGGCGGTCCAGCTCCTCGATGGCCTTTTTGTGGACCTCTTCGGGCATGTGCGCCGCTGCGATCTTGCTGCGGAGTTCGCTCGCCTCGCGGGTCTGCGGGTCGTCCTCGCCCAGTTCGTGCTGGATGGCCTTCATCTGCTCGCGCAGGTAATACTCGCGCTGGCTCTTATCCACCTCTTTTTGCACCTGGTTCTGGATGCGCGTCTCCAGGTCGAGCACATCCACCTCTTTCGCCAGCATGATGCTCAGCTTTTGCAGCCGCTCGTTCACGTCAATGGTTTCGAGGATCGCCTGGCGCTTTTCCAGGTCGAACGGCACCGACGAGGTGATCAGGTCGGCCAGCCAGCCGGGGTCGTCCACGTTCATCGCCGCCACCAGCGCGTCTTCGTTGGCGCTGCGGCTCATCTTGACCACCTTCTCGAACAGGGCCAGCACGGCGCGCATCATCGCTTCGGTGGGCAGGGTCTTGTCGGTCGTCTCCGGGATGATCTCGGCGATGGCCCGCAGATACGGATCTTTCTGCGCATACTTCTTGATCCGCACGCGGTGCTGCCCCTGGACCACCAGGGCGGTGGTGCCGTCGGGCATCTTCAGTTGGCGGCCAATGATCAGTTCCACGCCGACGGTGTAGAGGTCGCTGGGGGTGACATCTTCCAGTTCGGCCTCGCGCTGGGCCACGGCGATGATCCGCCGGTCGGTCAGCATCGCCTCTTCCACCGCGCGCATCGAAATGTCGCGCCCGACAAAGAACTGCGTGACCATGCGCGGGAAGATGACCATGTCGCGCAGTGGGATGATCGGCAGTTCGATCTTGTTGGCGCGCGGGGGCGGGAGCGGGTTCTGGTCAAAGTCCAGATCCTCCACCCCGAAGTCCAGCTCGAACGGCGACGCGGTGCCGGACGGCGCGGCGGGCATGGTATGGCGCGGGCGCAGGCGCGACTTGCGGCGCGGCGGGGCGATCGCGGCTTCCGGCTCGTCGAGCACTGGCTCCGGCGCGGCGACCACGAGCGCTTTGCGGCGACGCGCGGGTTTGGGTGTCGGTTCGGCCTCGGCGGCTTCGGTGGGCGGCGCATCCGGCGGGGCGGGTTCGACAGGCAGATCAGCTTTACGGCGGGGCATAGGCGCGAGTCACCTCAACAGAATCATAGGACGCGCCGGGCACCGGGCGGACCTCTCCTCCGGCAGCGCGGTAGTCGTCCTACTATTCTAGTACATTCTGCCGGTTGTGGCAAGTTTACAGGGCACCTACTCCCTTTACCGCAGCGAAGGGCACTCCCCGGCGACAAAATGGGCGGGGAGCCACGCTCCCCGCCCCGATCACGTCATAGCGGCCTATTAGGGCGTGGGCAACGTGGAGGGCACGGGGGAGGGGGCGGGTGTCACCCACTGGCGGGTGGGTACGTCGAAGGTGAAGAGGGTGCCATCGTCGGCGCGCAGCGTAAGCTGCTCACCCACGGCGTCTATTACTCGTATCGGACCCACTCGTAGGGGCGTTCTATAACTCCCAAAGCTTGTGCTTTGACTTTGTGTGATCACTTCCATGAGAAGCAGTCCTTGCAGCGGATCGCGCTTTTCTACTCCTGCGTATACATGTGTGTAAACTCTGCCTTGCGGGCTGTCTGCTTCCCGCTGCCATTGGTTCCTGAAGAGACCAGCTTCAGAGGAGAACCCTGTTTGGCTGTCTTCCACGATACGGCCTGCCCCAGCTACTCTTACAGCACTGTTTGGGGTGAGTTCGACAGCAGTGCTTACCATGACCACTGGTGGGGTCCAATCGGGTCCGAGTGTCACCTGGGGTACCGTGGTGAGAATGGCTATCCGCGTCGCTTCTTCCGCTTGGTAGATCCTCTGCATTTCCGGCGACATGTTTTCCCATGTAGGAGGAGGTCGATACGCCTGCGGGGTTGGTGTTGTTGCCGCTGGGCTAGATTCAGGCGTCGTTGAAATCGGGCTTCTCGCGCAGCCTGCAACATTAACGCTTATGAGTAGCAAGGCTAATCCGGCTAGTCCTTTCTTCAAGTAGTCAGTTTGCATGAATTGCGTCGCCATTAGCTTTCCCTCAGCTTTCTCAAGCATCTCAATGTTGCTGCTGCTTTTCAATGTCAGTGCTCCACTGTAGTATGGATTGAGAGGTGCATGTACTGCTGTTGATCTCTGACCAAAGTTTGTCCCAACCCACTGCTGGTGTATAGGTGGTGCTGTTCATGCCAGCGTTACGCCAGCCAGTCAGGGAACCTGCGAAATCCAATGAGCGATAGCAGTTGCCATTGATGACGTGACTTGCTATGTAACGGCTCAAGCTAGCCCACTGCTTTGCATGCTCTGCCGTACTTATCTGACCCGGCGGACAGAAGGGACTGTTCAAGCATGGGCTAGGATAGTAGATTTGGGGTATTTGAAGTACAATTCCCGTACCTCAGATAGCGTATATAGCATCTGTACGTTGCCATGTATAGTTACTACCTCCGAGAATCGTGTTGTTTTCGAGCGTGCAGCTTCCGCAATCGGGGTAGCAGCCATCACAACCACCAAAGTTATACAAAGTGTAGTCGGAGAGTTGTGTTGCATCACGATAGCCTTCGATCCAGGCGATGCCATGAGCACTGTCACTCCAGTTAAATTCTAAATCATTCGCACCTTCAATAAAAATTACTCCAGCGTATTGTTGAAGATCTCCACTAATACGCCCTAACAACTGTCCCCACTCGTTACCATGCTGACGATATTCCGCAACACTAAGGGGTCTAAGATTATCATCTTGGTAGTTGTTTGTTCCGACAGCAAGGATGAGTTGCGCGCTGCTCCCATTTGCTCCTTTGACAAAGCCTTTAGCGAACTGTACTGTGGCCTTCTCAATATCATCGAGGCTGACGAACGTATAGCTAGTCAAGAGCCTTGTACCCCAGTATCTACCATAGGGGGTGTCCACAAGTGCAGGCTTGTTGAAGTTGAGAATGACGATGACACTTTGCGGTCCAGGTGTACTTGCTCTGACTCCCGCTTTATAACCAGCATCAGAGAAAAATGTTGGCGAACCTGATGTCAACATATCTTGGATGTAATAGCTTACTGCTTCTTTGGGTGCTGCGGGCGGTGGGGGCGGTGGACGTGGGGAGCATGTCATAGGCTGGCATGTTGGCGTGGGCGTGTTCGTCGGCGTGTTCGTCGGTGAAGGCGTTACCGTGGGCGTGCGGGTGAACGTATTCGTTGGGCTGGGGCCAGGGGGAATGGGATTGCCTGCGGTGCTGCCCATGACCAGCACGCGCTGCCCCGCCGCGCACTCGGTATAGTCCAGTTCAAAAGGGTAGTAGCCGGGGGCGAGGAACGTCACCGTCACCTGCCGCTGCGCGGGTCCACTGACCGTATCGTAGCGCCCGACCACGGTGTACTGGTGCAGATAGGTGCGCGGCCAGGGCACGGCGGTGGTGGTAGGCGCGGGGAAGGGCGGGACCACAGTGCCCCCTCGGTAGTAGGGTGGTAGATCGGGATTGTCGGGGTCGGGGGCAAAGCCGAGTACATAGCCGTCGTCGGCCCAGAAGTTGAAGGTCACATCCCCGGCAGCGGGCACCCGGATCGTGCCGACAAAGGCCGCGTAGAAGTTGGTGAGTGTCCCCGTCCCGGCCCCCAGCGTCGGTACGGGCGGTGGCCCGTACTCAGCTCGCTGGGTCGTACAGGCCACGCCGGGGGTGCCGGGGATCCAATCGGTAAATGGGGTGGCCCGATCATTGTTGGCTGGAACCGTACACGGCACGCCGATAGATGACATTGGGTTGAAGTCAATGACGGGAAAGCGCATGGTGAACACAGGGGTTGGGCCGGGGGTGCTGATGAAGGAGCAGTTGTTGTTGGGATTGTAGAAGAAGCTGCCTTCGACCTCGGTCATCAAGAGAGGAAAAGGCGTGTTGGTGGGGGTGGCGTTCGGGGCTTCCTGGCCGCCCGTAGGGGTCGGTGAGGGCGTGCCGGTCGGCGGGTCGTCCGCGTCCCCCTGTGCCACGGCGGGGGCGGGTGGGGGCAGCCCTCTGGCGGCGGCGGGGGGCAGTGGGCTAGCAGCCTCGAGGATCCAGGCGACCGTGATCACCAGCACGAGGATCGTCAGGGTG
>JBBSAN010000343.1:0-7045 GCA_038252265.1 Chloroflexia bacterium | reverse complement strand
GTGATCGGGTTGGCGGCGCGGCACCAGCAGCCCAACTTAGCTGCTTGGCAACGCCGCTTGGCCTATGCGTTCGATCACGCACTGCACCGGGCACCCGCGCCCGCCCCGCAGCACCTCTAACGGACTTTGCATCAGCCGTGAGTGCCCTGCGCCGCTACTTGACCAGTTATGGATGGGCAGGTATAATTCAGGATGAAGGTTGGCTCTCTTGGCGAGCGGGCCGGAAATGGGCAATGCCTCCCGCGGAGGGCGAAATCTTGTACGAATTGCAGATGGATTCCGACGCCGATGCACTCCTGCAAGAGGCGTTAGATTTATTGCTGCATGGGGACGCTGCCGGGGCCGTTGATCGGGCCTATGCGGTGCAGCATCAGGCGTCGCACAGCGGCCAGGAGATCTACAATGGCTGGGCCTTGTGGATGCTGGGCCTATCCCATATCTACCTCAACGATAGCGAACAGGCCCGCGAGTATCTCGACCAGGCCAACCTCGTGGCCCTCTCCACCCAGCAATCCCCGCTGGCGATGGCCGTCTATCTGGCCCAGCAACTGATCAACTCCTACCAGCAGCAAAGCCAGTTCCGCCAGTATGTGACCCAACTCCTGCGCCAGCTTGACGACCAGGAAGCCAAGCTCACCCAGCAGTTTCGCTCGATGCTGAAGCTGGCGACCGACACCTGGATCGGCATCCAGCCGCTCAATACCACCCTGCCCGCGCTGGAAGGGGCGACCACGCCGTTCACGGCGGCGCTGCCCGGTCCCGCCGAATCGCGCAGCCCCCACCTGCCGCCGCTGGAGATCCGCTGTCTTGGCCCGTTCCAGGTCTACCAGGCCGGGCAAGAACTGAAGCTGCGCCAGAGCAAGAAGTCGCTCGACATCTTCAAGTACCTGTTGGCCCACCGCGAACGGCCCGTGTCGAAAGACACCTTGATGCACCTCCTCTGGCCGGAGGTCGAAGCGGGGCGCGGGGCGCACCGGCTCCACCTGGCGATTTCGGGGCTGCGGGCCATGCTCAACCCCCGCGAGCAGGAAACGGTCGATTATATCCTGTTCCGCGAGGATGCCTACCTGATTAACCCCCTCGCTTCGGTCAAGGTGGACATCGACCTCTTTTTCGCCCACTACAAACAGGGGATGGATCTGGTGAAGGCGGGGCGCAAAGCCGAGGCGCTGGCCGCCTTTGAAGCCGCGGTCGCCCTCTACCGCGACGACTATCTGATCGAGAACCTTTACGACGACTGGACGAGCACGACGCGCCAGCACCTGCGCCAGATGTACATGACCATGCTGGCCCAGATGTGCGCGGCCTACCTGCGCCTGGCCCGCGACCACGACTGCGAGGTGGTGGCGCGGCGGATGCTGGCCCATGACAGTTGCAGTGAAGAGGGCCACCGCTTCCTGATGCTGGTCTACAGCCGGTCGGGGCAGCGCACCCAGGCCTTGCGCCAGTTCCAACTCTACGCCGACACCCTGCGCAAAGAACTGGATGCCGACCCCTCGCCCGCACTCAACGAGCTATACCGCGAAATCGCCAGTCTGGGCGAGTAGTTTCGCAAATTGGGGCAAAAGAGAGAGCGTATAGAGAACCGAGAGAGAACAAAGAGAGCGGCGTCTGCTATCCTTATGGGGTAGCAGACGCCGTTTCTTGTTGGCTACGGTTGTATACTGCTCATCGGGGATGTTGGCACCGGCCTCAACCGCCGGATTCCCCACTGAACGGTGGTAACAGATCGTCGTTGGCCGCCGATCCTTAAACACCGTTTGCGCTCTGGTCTAGGAGCCTCCGAGGTTGGCATCCAGATGAGGCTCCAGACCGAGGGTGCCGGTTGGCACGGCCCCTCTCCCCTCTCTCTAACGAAGTTGGCATTAAAAGGTCGCAGCATTCGTGCTGTGGCCTTTTTGTTGTGCCCAGTGCGTTCGCCTGTGGCGCAAAACGACAGCCCTGATCGGGATGACCAGGGCCGCACAGGAGTTGTCAGTAAGATGAATACCCCCTAAAGTCGGAGCAACACCAGGCCGCATGACGGGTAGCGACCTGGTGTGCTCTTAACCTGCCTCTATTATGCATCCAGATCGCTCCAAAAACTGTCACTAAAACTGTCACAAAATGGCAGCGCCTCCAGATGTCCGGTGCATTGCCAGGTCGTTAAAAGACAGGAAAGCAGCAAGCGCCCGTACCTTAGGGCGACCACCTAAACAAGTTGACCAACAACTGAGTTGCATCACATCTGTGCGCGCGACACATCTTCGTTACAACGTCAACTTGTTTAGGTGGTCGCCCTTAGCAGCCCTGCGCACCCTGTCATCCTGAGCGCAGCAAAGGATCTTCTATGGGGTCTATAGTCGCCTGAGTTGGCCGAGATCTAGTCCCGCCCATAATCGTGATACCCCAACGATCTAGAATCCCCAACAAGATCCTTCGCTGCGCTCAGGATGACAGGGTACGCAGGACGGGCACCAACCGACTGTGCCGCAGCCCTGCTACGACATACATAACTGCGGCACTGTCCGCGATCTTGGCGTAGGGGCGCGCGGCGCTCGCCTTGCTGGGGCATCCGAGATGCTAGCGCGGCGCGCCCTGGCTAACCTGCCGCTACACATGGCCGGGGTGGCGGGTGGTGCGGGTGGTGAGGCGGTTGCGGGCCTCCCAGAGTTCGGGGAAGAAGTAGTAAGATAGGGTACGCAGGAGGTAGCCCCCGCCTGCCGACCCGGCGGTGCCCGCCGACCGGGTGCCAATGGCCCGCTCCACCACCTTGACGTGGTGGAAGCGCCACTCGCTGAAGCGCACCTCGTAATCGCTGAGCGCCTCGGCCAGCAGGTAGAGCGCGGCGTGCGCCTGGGGTGCGTCGTACACCGCCACCAGGGCGGCTACCGGGTCGGGGTGGAGGGGGGTCAGCACATCCACGAAGGCGGTATGAAGGCTGCGCGGCCAGCGGGCCTGCATTGCGGGCACGTCCATGTGCGCGCCGATCACTTTGAGGAAGGTAGGGTCGCACAGGCCGGAGGCGAGTTCCACCTCGCGGAACTGCTGCGACTCCAGCCCACTGGCGGAGGTGAGCACGCCGCGAAAGCGCAAGAACTCCTGCGGCGGCATCGTCCCCAGCAGCGTCACTTCGTCGCCCAACAACCCCACCAGGCGGGTGATTCGACCCAGCAGGCGGATCGCTTCCAGCAGATCGCCCGCGTCCAGGCAGGCGATCACCAGCCGCAGTTCATGGAGCATTTGCTTGAACCACAACTCCTGCACCTGCTGCACGATGATGAAGAGCATCTCATCATGCGCTTCAGGCGAGCTGAGCGGCGATTGCAGGGCGGTCAGTTCGGGGACGCGCAGATAGTCGCCATAGGTCATCGGGCCGCTCTCGTCGGGCGGGGCGGGTTCTATCAGGCGTTCGTCATTTTCACTCATCAGGTTCCCTCCACAGCGAGGATACCCGTAGTATACCATCTCTGGCCGCCGCTGGCAGGGGATCGGTTCAGAACCGGGTGGTATTTTCCGGGGGTGGGGCACCCGGTGGTGGGCCAGGAGCGGCGGGCGGCGGACCCCCCAACGGCGTGGTCTGGTTGCGCCCGATCACCAGATAGAGCAACAGCCCCAGCGGGTCGGAGAGAAAGTTGAGGACCGCCCAGATCACCGCGTTCGGATTGCCCCGCTTTTTCGCGTCGTTGTAGATCCAGTAGGTGATTGCCAGGTGGATCCCGATGGCAACGATTACACACAGGCAACTAAACAGGATAATGATGAAGCTGCCCGCAGCAGCGCCAGAACCGTCCGTCATATCGAACTCCTTCTAAGCGTGCCTGCGCTGCCCACGGCGGACGCAAACCAAAAGGGTAGCGCGCCGGGTGGATACGCAGCCTCTGCGTCGCACCACTCCGGCGCCGCTACCCATTCGTGGCCCTGAGCGTCCGCCTAGTAGCGCGCGGTGGTGCTGGGACCGGTCGGCCCGGCGGGCGGCGGCGTCATCCCCTGATTGCGGCCAATGACGAAGTAGAGCAGCAGCCCGATCAGACCTAGAATGAAGCCAACAACCGCCCAGATGACCGCGTTCGGATTGCCACGCTTTTTCGCGTCGTTGTAGATCCAGTAAGCGATCACGATGTAGAGCACCAGCGCAATCAGCCCACAGACGCAGCTAAAGCCCCCGCCGATCAGCGCCGCTATCCCGGAGCCATCATCGCCGCTGGTCTGGGCGAACGCCAGAACCGGCAGGGCAGCGAGCATCAAGCCCAATACCAGGCCCATGAGTCGGGATCGATGAATACCTATGCGTTCCATTATTCCTCCTTCGGGATGTACAGATGCTCCGCTGGAGCATCGGGATCAGGACCGGGCCGGGTGAGGGGACCGGTCGGGGCAGGCAGCAACCTGCTCAATCGTATGACCCGGTGCTGCCTGGTCACGCGGCAACCATCTTGGCGAGGCAGCAGCCACATTTCGGATTATACTACGCATGTCAAGATGGAGAAGTTGCAGTTTGGTGCAGGAAAAAACAATGCCCTCCGGGTCAAAGGACCGGAGAGCATGGGGGTGGAGATGAGGAGACTCGAACTCCTGACCCCCTCCTTGCAAAGGAGGTGCTCTTCCAGCTGAGCTACATCCCCAAAGATTGTCGCCCTGCGCACGCAGGCAGCGTGAGCGGCGACCACCTGCCGTTAGTGTACCATCCAGAGCGCGGCTTTGTCAAGCAGCGAAGGGGGCAGTGGCAGGGCCGACGCATCTAAATTAGGCGTGCCGGGATTAGGCGTGAGTTTGTTCACGGTGCAGCCAGGCACGGCACTTTATCGCAACTCGGACCGTTTTGGGCGGAAATCCTCCTGCCTGTGCCTAATTTAGATGCGTCGGCCCTGGGGGCAGTGGGCAGTGGGCAGTGGGCAGTGGTTAGGAGCAAGAGGTCTTGCCGGGAAGTCGAACCGGACGAGCGCACAGAGCGTTATAAGAGGAGAACGTTGGGCCGAAGGAGCCAAAGGGGGCCCACGGAAGGGAGACCGACAATGACACAACAGACAACGATGGTCCGCCGGGGCGGCGGGGTGCTGGCCCTGGTGGTGCTGCTGAGCGGCGTGCTGCCGGGCAGCGGGCGGGCACAGGGCGTGCCAACCCCGCCCGGCGACGAAATCCGGCTGGCAGGCGTGCCCGGCGGGCAGGTGGCCGCGCTCCAGATGGCCGGGACGGATGTGGTTTGGAGCGTGGTGACGGCCCAGGCCAACCCGCAGCCGGGGCCGGTGGGGACACCGGTGCCCTACACCCGCCCCGCGCCCCCGGTGCAGGGGGCCGACCTTTGGGCTGCCGATCTGAGCGTCACGCCGCACCCGGTGCGGCCCATCGCCGGGCCACTGCCCCCGGTCACGCGGATCAGCCTGGATAATCACCGGGTGGTCTGGAGTGATTCGAGTGGGGGCCGCGCCTCGGCTATCGTGGGGCAAGATCTGGCGACGGATGCCCCGCTCGCCGCACCGCAGACCCAGGGCAACCAGTTCTTGCCCGCCATCAGCGGCGATTGGGTGGTGTGGAGCGGCACTCCGCCGCAGACCGGTGCGGGCATTCCCGAAGCCCAGGCCATCACCGCGTGGAACATGCGCACCGGTGAGACGCGCACACTGGACACTTACTGGCTGGAGCCGGATCCGCAAATCAGCCCGGCCCCGGCCCTGAACGGCACCCAGGTCGCCTATATCGTGCGCCCGCTGGATGCCACCAGGCCGAGCCTGCGTGTCTACGATCTCGCCACCGGCAAGGGGAAAACCGTGTTGACGTTCGCCGATGAAGCCTACGCCTATCGCCGCCTCCAACTGGCCGGGGGCTGGGCCGTCTGGGAGGAACCGGTCGCCGCATCGGGCGGCACCGCCGTGCGTATTGTCCAGGTGAGCCTGGCGGGCGGCGACAAGGTGATCCGCACCGACAAGGCCCGCGCCGGGACCCTGGCCGCCTGGGGTGAAGCGGTGGTCTGGCGCGACCTGGCCGAGGGGACCCCGCTCATGCAGTATCCGCTGAACCCGTTGAGCAAGATCGCGCCTCAGGCGATCACCCCTGCCCAGGCCCGCCCGATTGGGCCGGTGGCGGTGAGCCAGGCCGGGGTGGCCTGGGCCGACGGGCGCGACCCGGCAGCCCCGGCGATCTATGTGCGCCTGACCGGGGCCGCGCCGCCCACGCCGGTCCCCACCGATCCGTTCACCCGGCTATGGACGCGCACCGATGAGCCGGTCGCTGCCGGGCGGGCCATGCGCTCGTGGGTCTGGGGACCGCGCCCGGAGGGCCTGCTGGCCCGCGACCGCCAGGAGCCGTATGCCGAGGCTCCCGGCCTGCAACGGCTGGTGCGCTACTATGACAAAGGCCGGATGGAGATCAACGACCCCAGCGCGAACCTGGACATGCCCTGGTCGATCACCAGCGGCCTGCTGGTGGTCGAGATGATCACCGGGCAGATTGCCACCGGGAACAGCGCGGCCCAGGCGGTGGCTCCCAACCGGCTGCCCGTGGCGGGCGACCCCGATAGCCCCGCCGCCCCGCCCTATGCGGTCCTGGCCCGGGCCATGATCGACCCGCGCTCCGAGCGCCCGCTGCCCGGCCCCCGCTCCGGCGCGCCGGTGACGACCTGGATGGACGCCGCAGGCACCCAGAGCGACCACGCCGCCCCCGCCCTGGTGCGCTATGCCGCCTATGACGAGACGGCCCTTCACAACATCCCCGATGTCTTTCTGAAGTTCATGACCCAGCAAGGGCTGGTCAACGTGGATGGCACCGACCGCCAGGAAGCGATCTTCGATCCGCTGTTCACCTTTGGCTACCCCCTGATCGAGCCGGTGTGGATCACCATCCGCGTCGGCGGGCAAGATCGCGCCGTGCTGTTCCAGGCTTTCGAGCGCCGCACTCTCACCTACACCCCCACCAACGCCCCCGGCTGGCAAGTCGAAATGGGCAACGTGGGCGCGCACTACTACGCCTGGCGGTATCAGCAATAGGGGATGGGGGATGGGGGTTGGGGGGTGGTGTGTACAAAACCAAAACCCCCCCCCCCACCCCCCCCCCCCCGCGGGAGGCGGGG
>JBBSAN010000342.1:0-7071 GCA_038252265.1 Chloroflexia bacterium | reverse complement strand
GGGTAGCCGCCGACGATGCCCCGGCAGGCCAGACAACGAATGAAGGTGTAGAAGGTGCTGTTCGCCGGCACGTCCACGAACTGCACCGCGCAACTCGTCGGCGTGGCCGTCACAGTGGTCGTAGCGGTCGCGCCGGTGGTCGCGGTGGCGCTCGCCGTCACGGTGGTGCCGATCCCGGCGGTCGCCGTGCGGGTCGCCGTCACGGTGTTGCCGACGGTCGGGGTCGCGCTGGGGGTCGTGCAACTGACCGCCGGGGCCAGCAGTTCAACCGTAGTGCTGCGGATGTTGGTCGGGCTGAGGCCGGTGGCGACGATGATGCGGCCATTGGGAAGGGTGCCCTGCCCATGGGCGACGCGGGTCGCCAGCAGCGGCGATCCGGTGGTCCAGGTGCCGGAGGCGATGTCATAGATATCAACCGTGGCGAGGGGGGACGAGTAGAAGCCCGCACTGCCCCCGGTGACATAGAGCTTACCATCGCGATAGGACATGCCCGGTCGGAATCGGGGCGTTGGATCGGGGGTCAACGTGGTCCAACTATCCGCCACCGGATCGTAGCGGAACAGCGTCCCGCTCGGGCTGGCCCCATCATACCCGCCGACGAGATAGATGGCGGTGCCATCATCGGCGGCAGCCCCATAGGACTTAGCGCCGGGCATGTTAGCCCCGTTGGTCCAGGTGTTTGTGGCCGGGTTGTAGATGAGGGTGCTGACTTCGTTGGCCGCGCTGCTGTCGCCACCGAAGACATAGAAGCGGCCCGTCGGGGCGAAGCCCCAACCCTCGGCCCCGGAGACCGCGACCGGCATCGGTGCGCCGGTGATCCAGGTGTTGGCGGTGATACTATAGGCCTGGAGGAGCGGGACGGGCGTGGCGGTCGTGGCGCTGCTCACATCCCCACCGGCGAGATAGATCGTGTTGGTCAGGGTACCGATGGCGGCATTGGCCCGCGCGATCGGCAAGGGTGCCCGGCTCGTCCAGGTGTTGCTGGTGGACGAATACATGTCGTTGTTGGTGATCGGGTTGTTTGCGCTGTCATAGCCGCCCATGAGGTAGAAGTTACCATCACCGGCGACCACACCCGCCACATTGTAGCGGCCCGGTGCCGCGACAGGCGTGCCCGCTGTCCAGGTCGGGTTCAGGTTGGGCACACACGTCGGGCTGGCCCCGGCGGTCACGGTTACAGCGGGGGTCCCGGTGCGGGTGGTGGTAGCCGTTGTGGTCGGCGTGCCCTGGAGCGGATTATCTTTGCCGGGAGCCACCGGATCGGTGTTGTTGATCGTTCCGGCGGATGGGGGCTGGTTGGTCTGTGCTGCCGGGCTGTTGGTCGGCCCGCCCGGTCGTTGTGCGCTGGCCGAACTGGTCACGAGCGCGAGTGCGCCCACGATCAGAGCCAGAGTCATCAAGATCAATGCGGTTTGCACCTGTAATCGTCGCATATACTATTCTCCTCTATCACTTGGTATGGCATGGATCATCGTCTGCTATTACGCTGCAACGTGTGCCCTGTTTTGCGGGGTTGTTTACCCCTTTCTATCCGTGAACGTGCGGGGTGTGGATTCCCTACCCATCGCTCTGCGCTGTCAGCGGTCTGCTTGCTCCTGATCTCGAGACAGCCCAGGGTACTTGTCTGACCTCGTATTGGGTTTCTGGCTACAGGTGAGTGGGGAAACGCACCAGGGCTGCCCGATCTCCTCATCTGCTATGTGTAGCCGGGGCTGTCGAATCGAGTGGGGGGATACTACATCGTATAGTAACTAAGCCCGCATTACTATCCTGGGAGGGATAGCATGGATACAACACTAATGATGGAGGCAGCACCGCTACGCCTACGCGATGGCATGTTATTAGCCAGGTGCCCTGAGATGCCTGCTTGCAGCCCGCACGAAGCATCTTCACCTCCATGCTTCGTGGCAAGGGGGCATCCCGCTGGCTCTAGCACACTTTTGCTGCCTCGTTAAATTAGCAATCCTTATGCCATCAGTACGGCGGGATACCCTTCGTGTTGCACCGCTCACCCGTTTTGTGCGTGCTCAATCAGGGTCGCTTAAAAACGGAAAGGGGAGGCCGGGCCAATGCTGGCCCGGCCTCGTACCTGGTTAAGGTGCGCCGGACACAATCCGGCGCACCAGGGTGACATTACAGATTGGCGTTAACGCTTGCCGTTCGACGGGGCTGCCGCCGGGGTGGAGCAGTTGGGGAAGAAGGCGGAGGCCGCGATCTTACTCATCTGGCCGCGGGTGGCGTTGTTGTTCGGGCGGAAGTAGGGCCGGTTGCCGGGGGCCACGCACGGCTCAAACGCGCCACCGCAGGCGTAGCCGCTGATGATGCCGCGGCTTGCCATCCGCTCGATGTAGACATAGAACGTGCTCCCGACGGGCGCGTCCTGGAAGGTCTGGCTGGTCGGCGTTTCCGTCCAACCCGCCGCGCCGCTGGTGATCTTGGACAACTGCCCACGGGTCACGTTGTTGCCGGGGCGGAAGTAGGGGCGGTTGTTCGGGGCCACGCACGATTCAAACGGCCCGCCGCAGGGATAGCCGCCGATGATCCCGCGGCCCGACAGGCGTTCGACCCAGAGGGCGAAGGTGCTGCCCGGCGGGACATCCTGGAAGGTCTGCTGGGTGCTGGGGATGACATCATTGAAGCCCGCCGACTCGGAGACGATCTTGGCCGTCTGGCCGCGCGTCACGTCGTTGTTCGGGCGGTAGTAGTTGCCGGGGCAGGGTTCGCCGGGACCGCCGCAGGGGTAGCCGCCAACGATACCACGGCAGGCCAGGCAGCGGACGAAGGTGTAGAACGTGCTCCCCACCGGCACGTCGTTGAACTGCACCGGGCAGCTCGTCGGCGTCGCCGTTACCGTCGCGGTGCTCGAGGCAGGTGCCGCAGTGCGAGTCGCAGAAGCCGCCACGGTCGCCGTGCGCGTCGTCGTGGGCGGAGCGGTCGGGGTGATCGACGGGCCGACGGTTGGGGTGCCGCACGGCGGCTGGGTGAAGGTGACCAGCAGGCCACTCGCCAGCGCGGTGTTGCAGGAGTACTGGGTGAAGGTGTTGTTCGGTCCCTGGACGCCCGTGGTGGCACTCGTGCCGCCGCCGGCCAGCGCGCCGTAGACCAGATCAAAGCGCGTCGAGCCTTCATAGAGGCGGACTTCGAAGTTGGCGGTGCCCGCGCCCGCGAAGTAGGTGGCCCGCCACTCGATGTTGAAGATGCGGTTGGGAGCCACGCCGGAGACGGAGGTGAAGATGCCATCGGTCGCGCCGGTGGTCAGCAAGTCGTCCCAGTGAGCGAAGATGGTGTAGTCATAGGGACCGACGTTGGGGGCAGCAGGCAAGCAGGTGTTGGTGTAGCCGCCCGGCTCGTTGATCGTGGCGAAGTCGAGATGTCCGTTAGAGCTAGCATTCACCGTGGTGAAGACCTGCCCATAGAGGGTGAAGGGGAAGGGCAGGGTGATGGCCGTGTCGCAGTCGTCGCAGGCACTGCCGGTGTTGACCGTGCCGGGGACGATCGTCGCCGTGCCCGTGGCGAAGGTATAGGTCGTGATCAGGCAGGGGTTAATCGTCGCCGTCGGAGTGACGGTCACCGTTGGCGTGCTGGTGCGCGTCGCCGTCGGCGGGGTGCCGGTCACCGTCGGGGTCGGCGTTCCGCCTGCGGGGCAGCCGCCGACGGCCAGGGTGTAGGCCCCGCAGCCGGTTAGCCCGGTGTTGGGGTCATTGACCACCACGACGAAGTCGGCTCCTGCCGGGATGGTGAACCCGGCGGAGACGGTGCCGCCCGCGCCGGTGCTACTGCCCGCATCGGCCAGGTAGTTGGTGGCGAGATTGTTCGGGTCGAACGCGGTCAGATAGACCGAGAGTTCGACGTTGCACGCCGCCGAGAAGAGGGAGGCGGTGACGCACTGCGGCGCGCCGCTGTTGTTGGTGAAGGTGTAGGCGTCATAGTAATACGGCCCCGCTCCGGAGGTGCCGGGATAGGTCTTGGGGGTGCCACAGACCGAGGGGATGGCATCGCGGAAGAGGCGGGGACCGGGAATGGTCGAGTCGCCCGCGGCGAGGGTGCCCTGAATGGTGGTGGTGATCCCGCACGGGGTGCCGACCGGGACGGCGGGGAGTTGTGGCTGGCTAGGGGCGGCCTTGCCCGTGTTGGTGCTGGGGCCGTCGGTGGTCGAGGTATAGCCGCCCGCCGGAGGCGGGGGAATGGTCTGGGCCGCCGGGCCTTGGGCCGGTTCGGTGGGCCGCGAGGCGCTGGCCGAGCTGACCACGAGAGCTAGGGCACCGGCTACGAGCACGAGGAGCGTCAGTAGCAGAGCTGCCTGGATTTGGATTCGCCGCATGGATGGGTCCTCCTATAGATCTTGGTGTCGCATGGATCGTTGTTCGCAATTACGTTGCCAAGCATAAATGCTTATGCTAGGGATGTTTACCTCCTTTCCTGCTGACCCAGCCGTTCCCTGCTATCCACCCACCATGAGAGTCTACGCCCACCCGGTTGACCGACTCGATCCGGGTATTCGACTTCTCGGGATGGCTAACACGGCACGTACTCTGGCGGCCTGGCTGTCCTGATCCACAGGTCAACCAGGGGATAACCGCTGCCGCTGTCTGGATCACTATTGACGGCTATTACCACATGCCGGGGCATGGCCCGCTCCGGCTCCTGGGCAGCTAGGTGGGTACGGTAAGACTGGGCGAGGCAACAACACTGTGCCTGCGGGGGGGGACCCTTCTGGCTGCCCTACTGTGGTCGGGCTGTGCGCAGAACGAAACACCGTATACTCTGGTGCTTCAGCGCGAATGATTCAACTGCACTGGACCATGCACACTTCTACTGCCTATATAAATCAGCAATCTTTGTGCCATCAGCTTGAACTTATACCGTCCTGTATGTGAACCCGGCTATGTAAATCTTCGCATTTTGTGCTCATCTGGCGTTCGTGCGTGGCCTGCGCTTATTACTTAAAGAGGTTGCTCAGGATAAAGATCGCATTCGCCGGGCGTTCGGCCAGCCGCCGCATAAAATAAGGATACCACTGCTCACCGTAGGGGACATAAACGCGCATATTGTACCCCTCTTTAGCGAGTTGCTCCTGGAGTTGGGTGCGAATGCCATAGAGCATCTGGAATTCAAAGCGTTCGGGGCCGATCTGCTGGTGGGCGGCGAATTGCCGGGCGTGGGTGATCAGTCGTTGATCGTGCGTGGCGAGGCCGGGATAGTTGCCCTGCACCAGCAGCTTGTGCATCAGGCGCGCATAGTTCTTGTCTACCTCGGCTTTTTCGGGAAAGGCCACGGTCGGCGGCTCGTTATACGCCCCTTTGCACAGCCGGACCCGCGCCTTGCGGCCTATCAACTCGTCCACATCGCCCCAGGTGCGGTAGAGATAGGCCTGCACCACAATGCCGACATGCGCCGGGAATTCGTCGTGCAGCCGGTAGAAGATGTCAAAGGTGCGTTGGGTATGAGTCGAGCCTTCCATGTCCACGCGGACAAAGTTGTTCAGGTCGCGCGCCTTTTCGACTACGGCGCGCACGTTGCGGTAGCAGAACTCGGTATCAAGGTCCAGCCCCATCGCCGTCAGCTTGAGCGAGACGTTGGAGCGGATACCGGTTTGCTCGATCCGGTCGAGCAAGGTGGTGTAACTTTCGGCGGCGGCGCGCGCCGCGCGCTCCTCGGTCACGCTCTCGCCCAACTGGTCGAAGGTGGCGGTGATGTCCCTGGTGTTAAGGTTGCGGATCGCCTCAACGGCCTCGTTGAGTTCCTCCCCCGCCACGAAGCGCCGGGCGACCCGGCGCGCCAGGGGATTATGGACGGCGAAGCTCTGCAAGCCTTTGCTATTGGACAACGTCAGAAAACCCTGGCGTAGCGCCATTGGTACGCTCCTCCTGGAGGCGGGGGCCACCCCTCTTGCCCAAAGACCGAGTTAGCGAATCGCGTTCTACGGTGCGCTGTGGCGATCCCACCCGGCGTGCTTACTTGGTGGGCGTCGGGGCGGGCAGGATGGCGACGATCTTCACATCATAGTGATCGAAGGCATCGGGTGTAGTGGGAGTCGGTGTATCGGCGGTGCGGGGAACCGGCCCGTTGGATAGCTGCGCCTGGATATCCAGTGCTTTAGTCTCCCCGTTCTTGAGCGCTCCGACATTGCCAACCCCGCCGCCGATCACCTGCCCATCCTTATCGTAGAAAAAGGCGCGGAGGTCCACGTTTTGCATGTCGAACCCGGAGTTGTTGCTGATCTTGGCATGGACCAGGTACCAACCTGGCCCGGCGCTTGTGTCGCGGTCGGCGGTGCCCTTATCGACGGTGATCTTGTCGAGTTGGGCCTGGCCGAAGAAGGCACCATAGGCCGACCACACCGGCGTGGGGGTTGCTACCCGGTTCGCCATGCTCGGCGGCGGCCAGACTCCGCCCACGGCCAGCAGCATGATCGTGATGACAATGATCGGGATGCCGCCGATGAAGACGAAGTACCACGGGTTGAGGCCCGTGCGCCGGGGGCGACGGCGCGGCAACGGGGCCGCCCCACTGGTGGGGGCGAGCGAGGGGGTCGGGCCACCGGCTCCGCCGCCCGCAGGGCGGATCACGACGGGGGCGTCCCGGTTCGAGCGGGGGTCACGTTCCATACGGCTCTTCTTCCAACCTCCTGGGCATGGGTGAGCGGCGTGAAACCGCCGCCTGCGGCGTTGCAGGCCGGACCGGCGGCAGACGAGGATGCAGGCGGCGGGCGTAAAGCGGCCCCCACTGCCCCCCCATTATAGCACGTCCGGCGCGGGCTGTAAACAATCCATAGCGCCTAATGCATGGCCTGTGCCACGTATTGGGGCGCGTCTTCGGGCCGCGTCCATAGTTCCGGTTTCCGCAGCGGCGGCGAGATAGAGGAGAAAGGCGCGGGCACGGTTTCCCGGCGCGGCAGCCGAATTTTGCCCCGTTGACTAGGCCGATCTACCTGACATCCATTCATAACTCACCAACCCCTGGAGGATGCTGTAAAATACAAGCCTTACTCGTCTTTACCCTGTTGGAGGTTGGGCATGACGGTCTCCTTGTCCCCGGATCGGTTCAGTGCCTATTTGGCCCACTTTGCTC
>JBBSAN010000341.1:0-7084 GCA_038252265.1 Chloroflexia bacterium | reverse complement strand
CCTTTAGCAAGGTGCTGGGCCGCCGCGTGCTGATCCAGTGCGAACTGCTCACGCCCGACACCCGCCCCGACCCGGCCAGCTTCGCCGCGCCCGCCGCGGCGACTCCGCCGCCCGGCAGCCGGGCCAGCAAAGCCCGCGCCATTTTTGAAGAAGACGATGACCCGCAGGAATGAGTAATGAGCAATGAGTCGTTGATGTTCGTTGCTCGTCACCCCTCATAAAGGAGACTGTACCCTATGATGCCCAATGCCAAGCAGATTCAGCAACTCCAGGCCAAGCTGGCGAAGATCCAGGAACAACTCGGCAACGAGACGGTGACGGCCTCCGTGTCCGGCGTGGTCACCGTGACCATGACCGGCCACCACGAGGTGCGCGAGGTGAAGATCGATCCCGCCGCCGTGGACCCGGAAGACGTGGAGAGCCTGGAAGATGCCCTGGTGACCGCCTTCAATCTCGCCCTCGAAAAAGCCTCCGAGCTGGCCCAGGAACGCATGGGGCCGCTGACCGGCGGAATGCGCATCCCCGGCATGTAGACGAGGTACGAGGTACGAGGTACGAGGTACGAGGTACGAGGTACGAGGTATGAGGCATGTCTGACTCTGTCACGCACCTTGCGGCAAAATCCAGTACTTCACACCTCAAACTTAGAACCTCGTACCTCGTACCTCGTACCTCGTACCTCATCGCCGCGCTGGCGGCGGGCGGCGCGGGCTATGTCGTGGCCGACTACTGGCGGATGCGCCGAGTGGCGGCGGCGGCGAATCTGCCCTATCACCCCATCGGCTTCCGCGCCACCCTGACCGGGCCGGGGCGCGGCGGCCCGTTGCGCTACCTGGCGTTGGGCGACAGCACGGCGCACGGCATCGGCGCGACCACGCCGGAAACGAGCGCGCCCTATGGTCTGGCCCAGGCCCTGACCGCGCACTACTCCCCGGTCACCTTCGCCAACGTCGCCATTAGCGGGGCCACCAGCGCCGACGTGCTCCGCGTGCAAGTGCCCCAGGTGGCCGAGTTCCGCCCCGACCTGGCAACACTTTTTATCGGCCCCAATGATGTCACCCACTTCCGCACCCGCGCCGCCTACCTGGCCGATATGGCGCGCCTGCTGGCCGTGCTGGACGCCGTGCCCGCCGCCGTCGTGACCAATGTCTGCGCGGTGCGGCTTAGCCCGCTGCTCAGCCCGCTCTTCCGCCTGCTAGTCGATCTCCAGTGCCGCCGTTTCAACGCCGCCCTGCCCGCCGTGGTCGCCCGCCACCATGCCCGGCTGGCGACCCTCAACCCCGATCTGGTCTCGCCGTTCGCCGCCCGCCCACACGACCTCTACGCCGCCGATGGCTACCATCCCAACGACGCGGGCTACCGGCTGTGGACCGCCTATTTATTGCCTCGCGTGCTGTCCGCCCTGGCTGATCGGCCAGTCGTGCCCCAGCCCTAGCGACCCCGCCGCATCTCGCGGCAGAGAGTGCTTCTTTGAGGAGGTGAGGGGGTTTGCGCTGGTTTTTGTGGTTGATCGCCATTAGCATGATCCTGTTGGGTATTTTCCTTATCCTGGCGGCAATAAGCATACAGCCTTATGAAGGAGGTGATCATAGTGCCTCGGACCTCTGGTTAAAGGCAGGCCCGGCACTCACCGTCGGCGGAGGCATACTTATCGTCATAGTTGCCCGACTGGTGATGAAATCCGGCAATGGATTTGGGCCATTCGGCTTCTCAATGTTACTGATCGGTAGCATCATTATTGTTGCCGCAGTGCTAAGCTTGAGAGTGTTGACGATAGGGCAGCTTATGTTCATGCTGGTCGCTGGCGTACCGCTCCTCCTCGTTGGCCTCTACTTCGTATACGTTCGTTCCTGATGAGCCTGCCTACTATTCTGCCCCCAAATGTGCTATTATAGCGGTATGCTGATTCTCCGACATCTCCTGCGCGGCTGGGTGCGAGGAGGGGTATCTGCTGTCCAGGATACGGTGCCGGGCACGGCAGCGCTCCCCGACCGCGTGCCCGTCGTGCCCTTGCCCCTGGTGCGCCCGCACTGGCTCCCGCCGCAAGGGACACTGCGCGCCGCCTGGATCGTCGCCCGGCGCGAGATGCTCGACGTGGTCAGCGATTGGCGGATTGTCGGCCCGGCGCTGTTGCTGGTGGTGATCTTCCCGCTGCTGGTCGTGGTCATGTCGGCGCAGGGCGCGCCGTTCCTGGCCCGGCGCTTCCCCGGCTTCAGCCTGGGCGGGCTGGTGCCCTTCGGGCTGATGATCGTCGGCTTCTTCCCCATCTCGTTTTCGCTGATGATGGCCCTGGAAACGTTCGCGGGCGAAAAGGAGCGCAACAGCCTGGAGGCGCTCTTCTCCAGCCCGCTCAGCGACCGTGCCCTCTACGTGGGCAAGACCTTGGCCGCGCTGGTCCCGCCCGTGCTCGCCAGCTATATCAGCATGGGCCTCTATTTCGGTGGGGTGATTATCGCCCTGCACTACCGGCCCGATTGGGGCTTGCTGGGCGCGCTGCTGGTGCTCAACCTGGCCCAGGCGTTGGTCATGGTCGCCAGCGCGCTGATCATCTCCAGCCACACCACCAGCGTGCGCGCCGCCAACCTGCTTGCCAGCTTCATCATCCTGCCGATGAGCCTGGTCTTGCAGTTCAACAACCTCTTCGTCATCTGGGGCGCGGCCCCCTACCTGTGGCTGGTAGCGCTGGGGCTGGGGGTGTTCTCCCTGCTCCTCTTGCGGATGGGCCTGCGCCTGTTCAACCGCGAAGACATCCTGACCCGCGAGATTGACGAGATCAAAGGCCGGCATCTCTGGGCGGCCTACCGGCGCTACCTGACCCTGCCCCCGCGCCTGGCCCTGCTGGCGAAGCTGCCCGATGCGCCGCCCGTGCCCGCCCGCCTCCAACGCCTGACCCTGCGGCGGCTCTACCTGCACGATATCCCTATGCTCTTGCGCCTGCGTGCGCCAGAACTGGCTCTGGTGGTGCTGACCCTGGTGGTGGCCTTCAGTATCGGCTGGAACTACGCCGGGCACGTCGCGCTCCCGTCCCTCTTCTCCGCAGCGGGGCAGCCGCCGCCCCCGGTAAGCGGGCAGGCCACGCTGGTCTCCGGCGGGCAAGCCGCCGCGGCTCTGGCCGAAATTCCGCTGGTGCTGCTGGCCGGTGCCCTGCTGGCCGGCGTCCTGATCGTGCTGGCGCTGATCAGCTTCGGCACGCTGGCCCTGCTTTTTATCATGCTGATCGGTGGGATCTTCGGCTTCTTGCTGGGCAGCCTGGCCGGGGTCGGGCTGCCACCCGCCGTGCTGCTGCTGGGGCTGGCCCTGCCGCAGGTAGCCCTCCCGGTTCTGGCCTTCGTGGTGCTTACGGCGTTCGCGGTCCGGTTCGGCCTGGCCCTGCTCGCCCCGCCCCGTGGGTTCGGCCCCGGCGATAGCCTGCTCCTGGCTGCCGCCGAATACACCAAAATCCTGGCCCTGGCCGTGCCGCTGCTGGTTGTTGGGTTTGCCCTGCAAGCGGTGCTGCTGGCCCTATTTCGTTAGCAATGAGTGAATGATGAGCGATACCGCAATGAGCGATCCGGCAATGAGCGATCCGGCAATGAGCGACATGGTAAGCAACAACGAGGGCGCGGCGACCGCCGGGGTGATCGGGGACTGGGTCTTGCCCGACCTGCTGCAACCGGGGTTGCGCCTGGTCTTTGTCGGCTTTGCCGCCAGCGAGGAGTCGGCGCGGCGGGGCCACTACTATGCCAAAGGGGGCAACGCCTTCTGGAAGCTGCTCTATGTGACCGGGCTGACCCCGACCCAACTGCGCCCGGAGGAGGACGCCCGCCTGCTGGAGTACGGCATCGGCGTCACCGACATGATCAAGGACGCCTATGGCCGCGACCCGGCGGTGATCGCCCAGTTGCGGGAGCGGGAGCCGGACATTGATGCGGCCTTGCGCGCCCGTGCCCTGGCGCTGAAGGAGCGGCTGGTGGCGGCGGCCCCGCAGTTGATCTGCTTCAACGGCACGCACACGATTGTGGGCACCGTCCTGCGCAAAGGGGCCTTGTCCCTCCTCAACGAGGTCAGCCGGGCCGCCCTGCCGCATATCGAGAACGAGCACCTCGGCCCCAGCCTGATCCGCACCGTGACCTCCACCAGCGGGGCCGCCGCCTACTACTATCGCCAGCGCGAAGACGAATTCAAGGCGCTGAAGGCCGCACTGGACACGCTCCCCGATCTGCAAAAGGGTAGCAGCCAATAGCCCCAGGGGCAACACCGTAGGCGACAAACGACTCAGCCCCGGAGGGGCGCCAGATTATAGCTCACGGCGCGAGCTGTGTGGAGAGCGCAATTTTAAATCCCTAGCCCCGGAGGGGCGACAGAATGACCCCCTGGATCAGGCTCTGTCGCCCCTCCGGGGCTTTAGCAGACGGGCCTTTTCCCCACGGTCCTACCGTGGGCTATAATCTGCCGCCCCTCCGGGGCTGGTCCGTGTAGGACGCATATCCGGCCTCTTATGCAACACACTTTGTTAGACGCGCTGGGCATCCAGCGGGGGGAAACGGTGGCCCTCGTCGGGGCGGGCGGCAAGACGACCACGCTGCAACGGCTGGTGGCCGAGATCCGTGCCGGGGGGCAGACTGTGCTGACCACCAGCACGGTCCACCTGTTCGAGTTGAAAGGCGGCGCGCCCCACGCTTTCGTGGTCGAGCCGGACCCGGCGCGGCTGCGGGCCACATTGCCGGGGCTGCTGGCCGAGTGGGGGCATGTGCGGGTGGCGGGGGAGCGGTTGCGGGCCGACAAGATTCGCGGCCTGGACCGGGCGACCGTGGAGGCCTTACGTGCTGTGCCGGGGCTGGACTACCTGCTGGTGGAGGCCGACGGGGCGCGCCACCGTTCGCTGAAAGCGCCCGCCGCCCATGAGCCGGTCTTGCCGCCCGGTGTGGACCGGGTATTGCTGGTGGTGGGCCTGGATATCCTGGGCCAGCCGCTGGGCGAGGAGACCGTCCACCGGCCCGCCGAAGTGGCCGCGCTGACCGGCCTGGCGACCGGCGACCCGCTCACCCCTACCGCCGTCGCCGCCGTGCTGACCAGCCCCGCCGGGGGGCTGAAAGACATATCCCCTGATACCCCCGTCTGGGTGGTCGCCACCAAATTCACCTCGGCCCTGGGTCGCCAGGCCGGGGAACTGGCCGGGCTGCTCCTGCTGTCCGATCGGATCAACGGCGTCGTCCTGCTCGGCCCCGCCCCCGTCGCCGGACTCCCCCGCGCCCCGCTTGTAGTGCTGAGTGCTGAGTGCTGAGTACAGCGGATAAGCGAGGGGATGCCAAGGTTGGAAGCGAATCCCTCCTATTGAATCCCTGATCCCTACGTTCTCCTTTGTACTCAACACTCAGCACTCAGCACTCAGCACTCAGCACTCAGCACTCAGCACTTTATTTGCCTGTCAGCAGGTACTGCACCGCGCGGTCCAGTTGCGGATCGCGGTCTTGCTGAAAGTCTTCCGGGCTGCGGATGACTTCGATATCGGGCGCCAGGCCCCGGCCCCGGTCCACCGGGCGCGGGGTCGCCGTGACGGTCACGCCCGGCACCGGCGTCGGAATGCCGCCGACAGGGGTTCCGGTCAGTGTCGGCAACGGTAGCGGCGTGGAGTCCGGTCCCAGGACGGGGGTCGGCTTGGGGTTGATGTCGCGCTTATTGGGCGTGAGCCAGTGCGCGATGGTGACCCGCACGCTGGACTGGTCGGGCAGGGTCGTCACGCTCTGTTCCGAGCCTTTGCCGAACGACTGCTCCCCAATCAACTTGGCGCGTCCGTAGTCTTGCAACGCCCCCGACGTGATCTCGCTCGCGCTGGCCGAGCCGCCGTTGATCAGCACCACCAGGGGGCCGTCCAGCCAGCTCGCGTCACCCGGCCCCGGCGCGATGATCTGGTTGGGGGTGGGGTTGGGGTCGTTCGGGGAGTGCGCCTCGTAGAAGGCCGGACCCTTGCTGGCCGGGACGAACCGCCCGATCATCTCTTCCGCCGAGTTCACATAGCCGCCGCCGTTGTTCCGCAGGTCGAGGATCACGCCCTTGGCCTGGGAGTCGTTGGCCTGCTTCAGCCCGGCGTTGAGGTCCGAGGTCGTCTTGTCCCCGAAGATGCTACAGGCGATGACCACGACGCCGTCATCCCGTTTGGTGGTGGTGCAGGCGGGCACGTCGATCTTGGCCCGGGTCAGTTCGACATCGAAGGCGGCCTGGCTCCCGCGCACGATCGTCAGCCGCACCTTGGTGCCTTCCGGTCCCCGGATCAGGTAGACGACCTGGTTCAGGGGGATGCCGCTGATATCGCGGCCATCCACCAGGGTGATCACGTCCCCGGCGCGCAGCCCGGCCCGTTCCGCCGGGGTATTCGGGATCGGGTTACTGATCGTCAGCCGGTTGTCGCGCATCTCGACGTAGACGCCCACGCCCTCAAAGTTGCCCTGCAACTCAGACGCGACGGCGGCGGTGTCCACCGGCGGCAGGAACAGCGTGTAATCATCGCCCACCGACTGGGCCATCCCGGCGGCGGCTCCGTACCACAGTTTCTTGGGATCGAGCGGGCGGAAATACGACCGCTCGTTCACCATCTGGTAGACCTGATCCGCTGCCGCGCGGGCCGTGTCAGCGCTGGGCGCGACCGTGGCTCCGGGGGTGAGTCCCCCGGCGGCGGCCAGCACCTTGATGTCACGATAGCGATTTTCTTCGAACGCATACATGCCCAGCGCCCCCACGCCGACCGACAAGATCATCGCCAGAAGGCCCAGCAGGCTGAAGGCGGTTACATTACGCGAATTGACCATTCTAAAAGCTCCTCATTAAGGCGGCCAGCCTGCGCGGCAGCGGACGCGGCGGCAGAGCACGGCGGACGATCGGGGGGCCGCCCCCCGTATAATCAGCGGCGTGTTCCCCAGGGAGACACGCTGATTCTCAGTATAAAGAGTATAAAGGAAGGCAGGGGCAACGTGCAAGGCAGGACCGTTGCCCGGCACGGCTGTTGCAAAGTCGGTGGGTGCTGGCCGACCCAACCCGGTCATCCTGAGCGCAGCGAAGGATCTTCGGGGCGGTCCGTGGTGCCGAGGCCACGATCGCGATCGTCCCT
>JBBSAN010000340.1:0-7097 GCA_038252265.1 Chloroflexia bacterium | reverse complement strand
GGCACGCCGCGTGATTATTCGGGATCGCTGGACGGCACCCCGGTCTTTCTGGGGTGCAGTGACCGGGACTTCCACATCCCGAAAGAACGGGTGCTGGAGAGCGCCGACGTGCTACGCCGCCTGGGCGGCGAGGTGACGGCGCGCCTCTATCCGAACATGGGACACACGGTAAACATGGACGAAATCGCCGCCGTGCAGGAGATGATGACCCTGCTGGCGGCGGGCTGACAGGAGCACCGGGGCGGCAGCGGTGCTCGGAAGGAGAGGTAGTACCATGAGTGTGAATATGGATCTGGTGCGCAATCTGATCAAAGAGGGCCGGACCCTGGAAGCGATCCGCGCCTACCGGGAGCAGACCGGGGCCGAATTGAACGACGCCCTGACAGCGGTGGACAACCTCCAGCGCCAGCTTGCGCCCGACGATGCGGTGCAGCCGCAGGCCGACCGTGGCCTGGGCGGCGATATGCTCACCCTGCAAGGGCCAGACGTGACCGCCCTCCTGCAAAACGGGCACAAGCTCGATGCGATCCGCATCTACCGCGAGCAGACCGGGGCCAGCCTCAAAGACGCTACTGACGCCATCAAAGCGTTGGAAAGCAAGCTGGACGCCGACGACGACTCGGAGGTAGAGCACAACCAGGATGTGGAGACGCTGCTGCGCGGCGGACACAAACTCGACGCGATCCGCGTCTACCGCCAGCAAACCGGGGCCAGCCTCAAAGACGCCACCGACGAGATCAACGAACTGGCAAAGAACCTCGGGCTGGGAGTCTAACCGTTAGGCCTTGATCGGGCGGCAGGGTGGACCTGGCCCCGGTCGGCGTGAACGTCACCCCTCCGGGGCTGATGATTGGGCCAGTGGAGCTGTTCTCCCCCTATAATAAGCGAAAACGCCACCCGTCTGACGGGTGGCGTTTCGCATGTTCTGCATAGACGCCAGGGATCACATCGGGTGCAGCAGGCAGCGGCTAGGTCTAAAGGCTGATCGAGTGCTAGGGCTGAGGGCGGAGAAGCGTGCTCATCCCAACGACTGAGGCAGGAGTCGGTCTGCGGGCACTGTTAATAGAAGGGGTGAGGTGGTACAATAGCTTGCACTCGGAACGGATGTTCGCCAGAGAGCGAACCAGAATCCTCCACCCTGGTGTTGCGACTCTGCGGTGTGACCGCGTGTAGAGTCTGATGCCCCGGCTGCTATGGCAGCGGCCCGCCCGCGTTACGGTTCCCCTTTTATCCCAGCCTGGAGGTGTGTGCTTGTCCAGACGAGAGTTTACGGTTGAGGGTGCCTACTCCTACAACCGCCGGGACACCGTGTCCTGGATCATCTCCCATGTTGCGCGCTACAAACGGTTCATCCTATCGGTGGTGTTGGCGACGCTGGTGGCGAGCGTCCTCAGCGCGGCCATTCCCAGCCTGACCGGGCTAGCCTTCAACGAGGTCTTGCGGCCCCAGCCCGACGCAGGGCAACTGCTGACCCTGGCCCTGGCCCTGGTGGCGGTGGTGCTGGTGCGCGGGGCTACCGACCTGGTCGGGCGCTTCTCCGCCGAGTTCCTGGCGAAGCGCTTCCAGCGCGACGCCCGCGACGAACTGTATGCCAGCCTGCTCGGCAAGAGCCAGACCTTCCACAACCGCCAGCGGGTGGGCGACATCATGGCCCGCGCCAACAACGACGCCTGGCTGCTCAGCGACATGATCGTGCCCGGCGTAGACATCATCTTCGATTCGTTCGTGAACCTGGCGATGACCTGCCTGTTCATTGGCCTGCTCAACCCCCAACTCCTGCTGGCCCCGGTGCTGTTCACCATCACCTTCCTGATCGCCCTGCGCTTCTACATGCGCCAGTTGGCCCCGGTGAACGCGGGGATGCGCGAGCAGTTCGGCACGCTGAACGCCGGGCTGACCGAGGCCGTGACCGGGATCGAAGTGGTCAAGGCCACCGCACAGGAGGACCAGGAGCAGCGCAAGTTCGAGCAACAAGCCAGCAAGTTCCGCGACCTCTTTGTGGCAAACGGACGGGTGCAGGCCTTCTACCTGCCGCCGTTGCTGCTGGCGGCGGCGATGGCCGGGGCCTTCCTGCATGGGGTGTTCTTGCTGACGCAGGGCGCGCTCTCGGTCGGCGGGCTGGTCGCCTACATGGGGCTGATGGGGGCGCTGCGCTATCCCGCCAGCCTGTCGCTCTGGACGTTCAATCTGGTGCAGATGGGCCGGGCAGCGGCAGAACGCATCCTGATCCTGCTCAAAGAAGAGACCGAACTGGATGAGAACGCGGGCGGCTATCAGGCCGAGATCAAGGGCGAGATCGTCTTCGATCATGTGACCTTCCACTACGGCGACACGCCGATCCTGAAGGACGTGTCGTTCCGCGCCGCGCCGGGCCAGACGGTCGCCATCGTCGGTCAGACCGGGTCGGGCAAGAGCACGCTGACGAAGCTAGTCAACCGTATCTACGACGTAGACAGCGGGCACATTCGGATCGACGGGGTAGACGTGCGCGAGTGGAACCTCGACGCGCTGCGCTCACAGATCTCGACCATCGAGCAGGATGTCTTCCTCTTCTCGCGCACGGTGGCCGAGAATATTGGCTTCAGCCTGGGCCAGCGCGCCGATCAGGCCGCCGTCGAAGCCGCCGCCCGCGAGGCGCAGGCGCACGACTTTATCCTGGGCTTTAAAGATGGCTACGAGACGGTCATCGGGGAACGCGGCGTCACCCTGTCGGGTGGGCAGCGCCAGCGGTTGGCCTGGGCGCGAGCGCTGCTGACCGATCCGCGCATCCTCATCCTGGACGACTCGACCAGCGCCATCGACAGCGCGACCGAGGACGAGATCCAGAAGGCGACCCGCCGCCTGCTCGCCGGGCGCACCACGCTGCTGATCACCCATCGCCTGTCGCAGATCCGCTGGGCCGACAAGATCCTGGTCTTGCGCGGCGGCGAACTGCTGGATCAGGGCACGCACGAGGAGTTGATGGCCCGCTGCGAGCTATATCGGCGCATCTTCAGCCGCTACGAAGGCTACGAGGCACCAACACCCGCGCTGGTCGGGGCCGGGGCGGCAGGAGGGGAGGCGTAATATGGGCTTCTTGATGGATGGGCTGGACGCGGAAAGCTACGACCGCACCTATAGCGACCGCACCCTGGTCGGGCGCATCTGGGGCTACTTCCGCCCCCATCTACCGATCATCTTCAGCGTGGCCGCACTGATCGTGCTCACCTCGCTGGTGGACACGGCGCTGCCGATCCTGCTGGCGCGGGGGGTTGATGCCCTGGCCCAATCGCAGGCGCTGGAGACCGTGGCGCTACTGGTCGGGGCGATCCTGCTGGCGGGCGCGCTGTCCTGGTTGTTCAACTTCGTCCGCCAATGGTACACCGCCCGGCTGATCGGCGCGGTTGTCCTCCATCTGCGCACCGACATCTTCAAGGCGGTGATGGCCCGCGACATGTCCTTCTTCGATGAGTACTCGTCGGGGCGGATCATCAGCCGGGTCACGTCGGACAGCGACCAGTTCACCACCGTCGTCACGCTGACGCTCAGTCTGATCAGCCAGCTTTTGCTGGTGGTGCTGATCTTCGGCGTGCTGTTCGCCATCCATGCAGGGTTGGCCTTGCTGGCCTTGCTGCTCGCGCCGGTGATCATGCTCATCGCGCTGGCGTTCCGCCGCATCGCCCGGCAGGCCATCCAGCAGACGATGCGCGCCGGGGCGAACGTCAACGGCATCGTCCAGGAGGCGATCCGGGGCATCACCGTTGCCAAGAACTTCCGCCAGGAGCGGACGATGTACGGCGACTTCCACACCGCCAACGAGCAGACCTACCGGATCAACGTCCGCACCGGCCTGGTCTTCAGCGCAGTCTTCCCGCTGCTGGGCACGACGGCGGGGCTGGGCACGGCGTTGATCGTCTACTTCGGCGGCTTGCAGGTACTGGACAAGAGCGTGTCGGCGGGGACGTGGTTCCTGTTCGTGCAGAGCATCGCCCTCTTCTGGTTCCCGCTGACCAGTATCGCCTCGTTCTGGAGCCAGTTCCAGCTCGGGCTGGCGGCGGGCGAGCGCGTTTTTGCCCTGATCGACGCTCAACCCCGCGTGCAGCAGACCGACCACCAGCCGGTGCCCCGCGTGAAGGGCGAGATCGAGTTCCGCCATGTGGACTTCCGCTACACCGATCAAGAGACGGTGCTGGAGGATTTCAGCTTCCACATCCCGGCGGGGCAGACGGTGGCCCTGGTGGGGCACACCGGCGCGGGCAAGTCCACCCTGGGCAAGCTGGTGGCCCGCTTCTACGAGTTCCAGGGCGGCGAGATCCTGATCGACGGGCGCGACATCCGCACCTTCCAGCTTCGCGCCTATCGCCGCCACCTGGGGATCGTGCCGCAGGTGCCGTTCCTCTTCACCGGCTCGGTGGCCGACAACATCCGCTATGCCCGCCCCGAAGCGAGCGACGCCGATGTGGCGGAAGTGGCCCGGCAGATCGGGCGCGGCGACTGGCTGGACGCGCTGCCGGAAGGGCTGGCAACCCAGGTGGGTGAGAGTGGCCGCAGCCTGTCGCTGGGGCAGCGGCAACTGGTCGCGCTGGCGCGGGTGCTCTTGCAAGACCCGTCGGTCGTCATCCTCGATGAGGCGACGGCCAGCGTGGACCCCCTCACCGAGGCACAGATCCAGGAGGGGTTGGATGTGGTGCTCCAGGGGCGCACGGCCATTGTCATCGCCCACCGGCTCTCGACCATCCAGCACGCCGACCGGATCATCGTCCTGCGCGAGGGCCGGATCATGGAGGAAGGCACCCACACCGTCCTGATGCGGGCCGGGGGCCACTACGCCCAACTCTACAACACCTTCTTCCGCCACCAATCGCCCGACTACCGTCCCGGCGAGGGCTTCGTCCCCCTCCTCCTCCCGCTGGAGCCGCTGGTGGTGACCGCGGCGGGGTAACGAATAGCAGTCAGAAATCACCGATTCTTTAGTCTCTTGAGGAGTTCGCGCATCTACATTTCGCAGCGTGAATAATCGTTCAAAAACCGACCCTGTCATCCTGAGCGCAGTGAAGGATCTTGTTGGGGCTGCCTGGTCGCTGCCGAAGATCACGATTCTTCCCCAACGATCTAGACCGCCAAGAAGATCCTTCGCTGCGCTCAGGATGACAGGGTCGGTATGATTCAGACCTGACGACTACACAGGACGACCGGACCTTGTGTGCGTCCTTATGAAACACTGGCCCTCCCGGCGGATTCCTGATCGGGCGACTCGGCCCGCAGTGCCGCCCGCACTTCCACCAAAATCTGCCCCAGCATATTCCGCCCGGTGCCGTTGGTGCCGCAGCCCCAGTAATAGTCCCCGCTCGTCGCCTCCACCAGCTCCTCCTCGCCGGTACCCAGTAGCACGGCGCGGATGTCGGCGTGCGTCTCGAATTTGCACCGCACCGCCCGGCGCATTACATCGTCCTTGACCGCTTCCCAGTCGGGGCGCAAGGGGCGGTGCCGGTCGCGCCCGATCTCGGCGGCCTGCTTGGGGGTGCGGGCCAGCCGCACCGCCTCCATGTGCGGGGTGCCTACGAACTTCTGCGCCTGGAAATAGTGTTCGCTGGTCGGCCAGTATGCGCCCTCCAGGGCGAAGCCGTGCGCCGAGAAGTTGGAGAAGCAGCCGTAGGGTGCCTCGTGCTGGCTGTAGAAATAGATCGGCATGGGTGGGTGCTCCTTGTAGATCCCGCTTGTATTTTCCTGCGTCCATTATATAATAAGCGGGCGACCGGCCCCAGCCGTCCCCGCGAAAGGAGCGTTTCCCATGACCACACCCGAAGAATACGACGCGATCATCATCGGCGCGGGCCAGTCCGGTGGCCCCCTCTCGACCGCGCTGGCCCGCGCCGGGCGGCACACGGCGCTGATCGAGCGCGAGCACGTTGGCGGGACGTGCATTAACGAAGGATGCACGCCGACCAAAACCATGGTCGCCAGCGCCCGCGTCGCCTATCTGGCCCGCCGGGGCGCCGATTACGGCGTCCACACCGGCGAGATCACGGTGGACATCAAAAAGGTCCGCGAACGCAAACGCAACATCGTCACCGAATTCCGCCAGGGCAGCGAAAGCCGCATCACCGGCACCCACGGTGTGGATCTGCTGATGGGCGAGGCGCGCTTCCTCGACGCGCAGACGGTCGAAGTGGCGATGAACAACGGCCCGGCCCGCCGCCTCCACGCCCCACTGATCCTGATCAACACCGGAGGCCGTCCCGCCCCGCCCGATGTCGTGGGGCTGGACACGGTGCCGGTGCTGAATTCGACCACGATCATGGAACTGGACACCGTGCCCGACCACCTGATCGTACTGGGCGGGGGCTACATCGGCCTGGAGTTCGCCCAGATGTTTCGCCGCTTTGGCAGCCGGGTCACGGTAGTGCAGCGCGGCGGGCAGCTATTGGCCCAGGAAGACGCGGACGTGGCCGATGCGGTCGCGGATATTCTGCGCGAAGATGGGATCGAGATCCTGCTGAAGACGGCGGCGGTGCGCGGCGGCCCCGGCCCCGATGGCGGCGTGCAACTGACCGTCCGCACCCCCGACGGGGAACAGACCCTCACCGGGTCGCACCTGCTGGCGGCAGCCGGGCGCGTGCCCAACACCGACCGGCTGGACCTCCAAGCCGCCGGGGTGGCGATGGACGACCGGGGCTATATCAAGGTCAACGAACGGCTGGAGACGAACGTGCCCGGCATCTATGCGATGGGCGACGTGAAGGGTGGCCCGGCCTTCACCCACATTTCCTACGACGATTATCGCGTCCTCCAGCGCCGCTTAATCGACGGCGAAGACGCGACCATCACCGGGCGGCAGGTGCCCTACACCGTGTTCATCGACCCCCAACTGGGCCGCGTCGGGCTGAGCGAGGCCCAGGCGCGCAAGGATGGGCGCACGATCCGCGTCGCCAAAATGCCGATGGAGAATGTGGCCCGCGCCGACGAGGTGGATGAGAAGCGCGGCTTCATGAAGGCCATCGTGGACGCCGAGAGCGAACAGATCCTCGGCTGCGCCGTGCTGGGCCTGGAGGGCGGGGAGATCATGGCGATGCTCCAGATCGCCATGCTGGGCCAGGTGCCCTACCCGGTCTTGCGCG
>JBBSAN010000339.1:0-7121 GCA_038252265.1 Chloroflexia bacterium | reverse complement strand
TCACGGCCCGTTTGCCACCCTGCCCCAGGCCTACGGCGCGCTGTTCAGTTGGATCGAGGCCAAAGGCTACCAGATCACCGGTCCCAGCCGCGAAGTCTATCTGCAATACGACCGCGACGGCGACCAGGCCCAGTACGTGACCGAGATCCAGGCCCCGGTGGCGCGGGGGTAGCCGCCCGACCGCCCCTCACCCCCGTCCCCTCTCCCCGCTGCGGCGGGGGGAGAGGAGCTATTCCCCCAACGTTTAACCGAATTTCTACCTGTAACCACACGAATCGTCACCGGCCCGCCGTATAATGAATTTGCCAGGGGTTTAGCCGACCCACCGGCTGAACCCGGCAGGTTAATGTTCGTGCCTGATGTTTGGTCGCGCTCCTACGCAGCGTTCCCCGCATCACCAAGGAGCTAGCTATGCTAACCCAAACTAAAGCGGCGAAAGATGCGCCGCATATCCTTGACCTCCCGCCGCGCACGATGGCCGTCGTCACGACCCACGGCGATCCGAATGTGGTCGGCGCACAGGCTTTCCAGGCGTTGTACGGCGCAGTCTACCCGCTCAAATTCGCCCTCAAGAAAGCCGGACGCGCTTTTCAGGTGGAGGCGTTGCGGGCGCGCTGGCCCGACGCGCATACGGCCCCGAAGGACCAATGGACGGGCGACTGGGTCTTGCCCATCCCTGACGATACGACGACCCTGACCCAGAAGGTGCCAGGGGTCGAAGTGCGGATCGAGCACTGGGCATACGGGCTGGTCGCCCAGATCCTTCATATCGGGCCGTACGCCGCCGAAGGCCCGACCATCCAGCGCCTGCACGACTTCATCACCGAACAGGGCTATGAAATCGCGGGGCCACATGAAGAAGAATACCTCACCGCCATGACGGCCAAAGTCCAAAAGACGCTCATCCGCTACCCCATCTGCCGGCGGGTGCCGTCCCCGATGTCATAACCTCCGCCCATGCGTCGCCCCATACCTGTGCCGGGCCGCCGATGTGCCGCATCGGCGGCCCCCTTCTTTGTGCCGTTGATGCGTGACATAACTTGGACGAGGCGAATGTCTGTGCTATAATGGCAGCAGTGTAGGGAACCCTGAGCATGACCACCACGCTGCCGCCCAACCCACCCTCTGGCTCTCCTGCGTCTGCGGACGACGGGCGGGCACGGGCGCGTGTGATCCGGGCGCGGGCGGCGGCGGGTAACGGGCATCGCACCAGCCGGCTGCCCAGCAACGGCCACGGCACGACGCGGCTACCCAATGGGCAACAACGCCTCGTCCAAAATCCAAAATCCAAAATCCAAAATCGCCATAAGCCGCTGTTTGTGCTGCGCTACCCCGCGCCGCGCTACCGGCTGGCCCGGCGGCGCAAGGGTGGGATGCTGCGCACGATCCTGGCGGCGGTGGGCAGCACGCTGGGGCTGTTCCTGGCGCTGATGGTGGTGGGGGCGGGCGGCACCGCCTGGGCCGCCTGGACCTATTTCACCGCCGACTTGCCCTCGGTGGACCAGATCCACGTCAGCAACTTCCAGAGCACCAAGATCTATGACCGCCACGGGGGGCTACTGTGGGAGGTCTACGACCCGCAGAACGGGCGGCGCACCTACCGCCCCATTGACCAGATCCCGCGCAACCTGATCGATGCCACCCTGGCGGCGGAAGACCCGACCTTCTACAGCAATTCGGGCGTGGACCCGATGGGCCTGATCCGCGCTGTCTATATCAATGCCACCGGGCAGGGTAGCAGCGGGGCCAGCACCGTCACCATGCAACTGGTCCGCAAGGTCATCCTGCCGGAGAAAGACGAGCAGAGCTTTCGCCGCAAAGTGCGCGAGGCGATCCTGGCGAACCAGATCACCGACCGCTACGGCAAAGACAAGATCCTCGAACTGTATCTGAACGAGATCTATTATGGGTCGCTGGCCTACGGGGTGGATGCCGCCGCCGAAGTCTATTTCGGCAAAGCGCCCGCCGAACTGACCCTGGCCCAGTGTGCCTTCCTGGCCGGGCTGCCCCAGTCCCCCAGCTATTATGGTGAGCCGGAAAACCTGGATGTTGCCAGGCGGCGGCAAGCGATTGTGCTGGGGCTGATGCTTAAGTATGGCTTCATCACCGAGGAAGAGCACGCGGTCGCCAGTGCCGAGGTGATCCAGCCCTTGCCGCGCCAGGTGGCCGGGCCGCAAGAAGCGCCCCACTTTGTCAACTATGTGCTGGGGCTGCTGAACGAGCGCTACGGACAGGATCAGGTGAACCGGGGCGGGCTGAAGGTCTTTACCTCGATTGACCTGGACTACCAGCACCTGGCCGAGAAGGTGGCGCGGGAGCAGGTGACGGCGCTCCAGGCCGACGGAGCCAGCAACGCCTCGCTGGTAGCGATGAACCCGCGCACCGGCGAAATTATGGCGATGCTGGGCAGCGTTGATTTCAACCAGCCCGACTGGGGCCAGGTCAACGTCGCCACCTCGGCCCGCCAGCCCGGCTCGGCGCTCAAGCCGATCATGTATGCCACGGCGCTCAAGCAGGGCTACAGCGCGGCTTCGATGCTGCCCGACATTCCCCTCGCCTTTGACAGCGGTGCGGGGCAGGCGGCCTATGCGCCGACCGACTATGACAACCAGTTCCGTGGCCCGGTGTCGATGCGCCAGGCGCTGGCGAACTCGCTCAATATCCCGGCGGTGGCGATGCTCAAAATGATCGGCATCCCCGCCATGCTCGACACCGCCCAGGCGATGGGCATCCACTCGCTGACCGACCCGCAACGCTATGGCCTCTCGGTGGTGCTGGGCGGCGGCGAGGTCACGCTGCTGGAACTGACCAACGCCTATGGCACCTTCGCCAACGGCGGGCGCTATGTGCCGCCGGTCGCGTTGCTCGAAGTGCGCGCCTCTGACGGCAAGATCCTGGAGAAATTCGACGCGGCGCGGACACGGGCCGCCAGCGCTCAGAACGTGGCGCTCACCCCGCAGCAAGCCTACGTCATCACCGACATCCTGTCCGATAACGACGCCCGCACCCCCCTCTATGGCGCGAACAGCGTGCTGAAGCTGAGCCGCCCCGCCGCCGCCAAGACCGGCACCACCAACGATTATAAAGATAGCTGGACGATGGGCTACTCGCCCGATCTGGTGACCGGGGTGTGGGTAGGCAACAACAGCGGCGCAGCCATGTCGAAAGTGGCCGGGGCACGGGGGGCGGGGCCGATCTGGCACAACTTCATGGAAGGGGTGCTGAACGACCCCGAAATGGAGGCGTTGCTGCTCCTACCGGGCGAGACGACCGCGCCGGTCGATTTCGCCAAGCCGCCTAATCTGGTGCGGGTGCCGGTCTGCGTGCCGTCGGGGCTGAAGCCCAGCGCGGCCTGCCCCCAGGTGCGCCCCGAGTTGTTCATCGCCGGGACCGAGCCAACCGAAGACGATACCCTGTGGCAGATGTTCAAGGTCTACATCGGGCCGGAGGACGTGAAGAGTCCACTGCTGGCCGGGCCGGATTGCGCGCCCGACAGCACGGTGAACCGCCCGTTCCTGGTCTTGCCGCCCGAATATCAGGAGTGGGCCAAGGCGCAGCCCACCCCGGTCGGCCCGCCGACCCAGATGGTGCAATGCGCGCCGCCCACCGCCACGCCCACCGCCACGCCGGAATGGACCGCGACGCCGGTGCCGGGGATCGCGCCGATTGTGATCAACACCCCGGACACGCTCCATCCCACCCCGGCGCTGCCCGACGATTTCCCCGGCGCGGTGGCGCTGATCTCCGCGCCCCGGCCCAGCGCAAGCGTGGCCGGAGAGGTGACGATCACCGGCAGCGCCGACGCCAACACGTTCGATTATTACCTGCTGGAATGGGGCGCGGGGATCAATCCTTCTATCTGGACCGGGATCAGCGGGATAGCGACCACGGCGGTGCGTAGCGGCGTGCTGGGCACCTGGAACACCAGCGGGCTGCCCGAAGGCCCCTATGTGCTGCGACTGACGCTGATCGGGCGCGGCGGGGAGACCCGCCAGGTGCTGGTGCCGGTGGCGATCGAACTGACCAAGCCGACGGTGAGCTTGACCGCGCCGCAAGGGGGGACGACCTACGCCGCCGGTGATAAGGTGCTGCTCTCGGCGGACGCCAGCGGGCCGCAGGGGGTGGTCGGGGTGGAGTTCTATGTCGACGGCGTGCGGGTGGCGGTGGCTTATGCCGCGCCCTACGTCGCCGTCTGGCAGGCCACGCCGGGAGACCATATTCTCCATGCCATCGCCTACAGCCCGCACAACAGCAGCGCGAAGAGCGACTTCGTGAACATCACCGTGGGAGCCACCGCCCCGGCCACACCGGATGCCAGCCTCGATTTCAGCATCCTGGCCCCCAGCGACAACAGCACCCTGCCCAACAAGCCGATCGTGATCCTGGTGGCGACCCCGCCCAATTCCCCGGTCACCCAGGTCAACTTCTACGTGGACGGCGTGCCGCTAGGCACCACCGGCACGGCCCCGTTCCAGTGGTCGTGGACCCCCACAGTGGGCCGCCACACGATCCTCGCCATCGGCTATTTATCGAACGGCAAAGAGTTGGCCCGCGCCCAGACGACGGTCTATATCAACCCGTTGCAGTAGGGGCTGGAGACGAAGTTTGAGGTTTGAGGTTTGAGGTTTGAGGTTCGAGAGGTGAGATCTCCAACCTCAAACCTCAAACCTCGTATCTCGACCTCGTACCTCAAACCTCAAACCTCAAACCTCATCCCCATCCCCCACCGCGCAATCACAGATCAGCCCGCCCGCCGTTCTAGAGTTTACCTCGCGGCCCGACACGCGGATTCTTTAGCGGAAAGGGACCATCCCATGATTAATCAGTTGAAAGCAGAAATAGAGCGCCGCACCGGCCTGCCGCCTGCGGTCGTGGATCAGGTCGTGACGGCGTTAGGCGAAGTGCTCGCCGAGCGCTACCCCCAGTATGCCGCCATGATCGGCCCGATGCTCGGCATCCCGATGCCCGGGGCGACGACCCCTGGCACGCAGCCCAGTAATCCCGGCCTGGGCACGATCCCGGTCCCCCCTGGTATGGGCACCTCCCCGACGCCCCCCGGCCCCGCGCCTGCCCCCGGCGGCACCGGCCTGCCCGATCTGACCGGCCTCGAAAACGAGCTTACCCGGTTCCTGGGCGGCGCGGGCAGCGGCGGGGTATCGTCCACCCCGCCCACTTCGCCCCCCAGCGGGCAGGGCACCGGGTCATCCGGCACGGGGGGGTAGATCCCCAGCGCGGGCCTCGCCGTTCGCCCCTACAGCAACAGCGGGAGCTGGCCCCCGGTGCTGGCTCCTGCTGCGTCGGGCACAACTGTTAGACACATCAACCCTGTCATCCTGAGCGCAGCGAAGGATCTTCGTGGCGGTCAGCGGTGCTGAGGGAACGTCGAACCCTTCGGCAGCGATCTGGTAGCCCCAACAAGATCCTTCGCTACGCTCAGGATGACTGGTTCCTATGGGCGTGGTTGATACCGGCTGCCTGCGCCCAAACCTCTTGGACATCGGGCTTGCGGGCGGTACGCTGTTCGGGTATCATTAAAGCTGAGATCGCCACCCAACACTATGTTTAGCAAAGGGGCTAACTGTCTATGGTTACCGCCACCGAACGGAAAATCCGCGTGCTGGTCGCAAAACCGGGCCTGGACGGCCACGACCGCGGCGCGAAGGTCATCGCCCGCGCCTTGCGCGACGGGGGCATGGAAGTCATCTACACCGGCCTGCACCAGACGCCGGAAATGATCGCGGAAGCGGCGCTTCAGGAAGACGTGGACGCGGTGGGCCTCTCCATCCTCAGCGGAGCGCACATGGCCCTCTTCCCGCGCATCATGGAGGAACTCCACAAGCGCGGGTTGACCGACGTGCTGGTCTGCGCCGGGGGCATCATCCCGCCGCCCGATATCGAAGCCGTGCGGGCGATGGGGATCAAAGGCATCTTCGGCCCCGGCACCTCGATGGACGAGGCGGTGCGCTTCATCCGCGACAACGTCCGCCCGGTGAGCGACGATGGCACCTAATCCGTTGTCCGAAACCATCGAGGCCAGCGTCTCACCAACCCCCAACCAAGGACCCCCAACCCCCGACCTCGTCACGCGCCTGCTGGCCGGGGACCGCCTGGCCCTGACCCGCGCCCTGAGCCTGGTCGAGAACCGGCGACCGGGCGCGGCGGCGCTGCTGCGGGCGATCACCCCGCATACCGGGCACGCTTATCTGCTCGGCATCACCGGGCCGCCCGGCAGCGGCAAGTCTACCCTCACCACTGCGATAGTTCGCCTGTTGCGGGCGGGGGGCGCGCGCGTGGCCGTCGTCGCCGTGGACCCTACGTCGGCCATCAGTGGCGGCGCGCTCCTGGGCGACCGGATTCGGATGCTGGAATTCCACACCGATCCGGGCGTGTTCATCCGCAGCATGGCAAGCCGGGGCACCCTGGGCGGTCTCTCCGCCGCCACCGGCGATCTGACCCGTGTGCTCGATGCGTTCGGCTTCGACTGGGTGATCATCGAGACGGTGGGGGTGGGGCAGGATGAGGTCGCCGTGGCTGGGCTGGCTGACACGACCCTCTTGATCGAGGTACCCGGCCAGGGCGACGATGTGCAGGCGATCAAGGCCGGAGTGCTGGAAGTGGCCGATATTCTGGTGGTCAACAAAGCCGATCAGGAAGGGGCCAGCCGCCTCACCGCCACCTTGCGGGCGATGCTCAGCCTCGGCGGGGGGGGACCCTGGAAGCCGCCCATCCTGCAAACGGTCGCCGCGCAGGGCAAGGGGGTACCCGAACTGCTGGACGAAATCGCCCGGCATCGCGCCTTCCTCGACACCAGCGGCGGGCGCACGGCCCGCCTCCAGATCCGCCTGCGGGCCGAAGTCCTCGACCGTGCCCAGGAGTTGATCCTGACCGCCCTCCGTACCCGTCTCGACACTGACCCGACCCTGGCCCCGCTCCTGACCGCGCTCGCTGCCCGCGAGATCGACCCGGCGACGGTGGCGGCGGAACTGGTGAAACGTGATGCGTGATGCGTGATGCGTGATGCGTGATGCGTGAGGCGTATAAGTTAGGATAGGTGAAGACTCAGCACTCAGCACTCAGCACTCGTTACTAACCACCAACCACTAACCACTAACCACCACGAT
>JBBSAN010000338.1:0-7125 GCA_038252265.1 Chloroflexia bacterium | reverse complement strand
TCACGAAGGCAATCTGGACCGTCTGCGGACCCACCTCTCCGGGCGCAGGAGTCTGGTACGCCACCCGGATGCGGGTGCCAGCATGGCCCCGGCGGTTGAGCTTCTCCACCACCCGGCACGGCCGGGAGCGGCGACGCACCTGATGCAGGACCTTCTGCCCGATCTGTAACGCGTCCATGGTAGCCATAGTAGGGTCTCCTTCGACTGCGGCAATATACCGGTGGTGGAACCGCTTAGGCGACTATCGTTAAGCGGTCCCCCCAGATGGTCGCTACCGAGCAGTAGGTACCAGCCGCCCGGGATAGTGCGGGCGGATCGCGGTAGTGAAGTAGCGGCCTTTGGACGGGGCCGCCTGTAGCCCCGCAAAAACCGCGCGCGGCACGCGGCGATAGCGGTAGACTTTCCCACTATGGAAGGCGATCCGCAGCACCCCACGCTGATAGCCGATCGCGGCCAGGGCGGTGGATTGGACGGGAGTCAGTTCCATAAGACGCTCCTTTCCGGGTGTGGCCCGGTTGTGTGTAGTTATAGATCTCTAATCTCCGTTCCTGCTCAACACCGGCAAATTTTCTATTAAGGCTGACCCCGCCGATTGTTGCGGGCCTTCGAGGAGTGAGCGGCTATAGCTCGGAAACGCGTCTTCTCCGAGACTGGGAACCTGCCCGGTCGCGGGCTTCCGCTATCGGGGGCGGTTAGAGATCGGGAGGAGAGCGGCAATTCTCCTCCATATGTGCTGGTCGATGGCGCACCCGAACGCGTCGCGTTCCTAAGGAGTAGACACTATGGCGACCCCACCTGTGATCCTATCTTACGGCATGGGCACTGATAGCACCGCGATCTTGCTGCGTTGGCTACTTGAGCCCTCGTGCCGCGACTTTGCCCTCGCTGACTTGATTGTGCTGACCGCTCAGACAGGCGATGAATTTCCCGATACCCGCCGCTTAGTGGAGCACCATATGCTGCCCCGATTGCGGGCGCAGGGCATCCGCTATGTGCAGGTGGCCCGCGCCGGATTGCACCAGGCGGCAGGGGTCGCCGTCCTCTCCGACACGCGCCAGCCGCTGGTCTGCCATACAGACGGAGCTTTTGCCCTCTCGACTGAACTGCTGGCCGCTGGCACCGTGCCGCAGTACGCGCACGGCCAGCGCCGCTGCTCGCAGAAATATAAGGGTTGGGTGCTGGATCACTGGATCGCCCGCGAGATGGGGGGGCGACCGTTCCGCCATGTGATCGGCTTCAACGCCGACGAGGACCGCCGCGCGGTCCGTGACCAGGGCTATACAACAGCGCTCCGGCACGCCGAGCACCCGTTACGCGAGTGGGGGTGGGACCGGCAGCACTGCGAGGCGTATGTGGCTGCTGTTGTGGGGGAGCCCTGGCAGAAGAGCTGCTGTGTTTATTGCCCGTTCTCCGGGGGCCGCGCGGCAATGCTGGGGCGCTACCGGCAGTTCCCCGAGGAGGCCGGACGGGCACTCTTCCTCGAACATATCAGCCGGGCGCTAAATCCCCGGATGGCCCTATACGCCCACAACTCACTGCACGCTACCCTGGAGGCTGACGGCAACGTGGCGGCCCTGGACAATTTAACGGCCCAGCTCGCCCACAGTCTCTGGGCGTTGTACCGGGTGCGCCGGGTCTTTCACGCGGTTGGACGCGCAGATCGGAAGGTGGAATGCCTGGCGCGGGGTTCCGCTGCGGCGATGCAGGCCCGTTTGGTCGCTGCGGCACAGACCCACGCGATGCCTCTGACCGCTGAAGACGGGATCCCTCGCCTGTACCTTCAGCCCAAAGGAGCGCAATTCCCCTGTGTCGAAGAATTGCTGGTCGCCTGTCCAGCGGTGGTCGAGGATAAGGGCCGGGATTCATTCGAGCGGGGATGGCAGGCGGCGCAAGATCCGGTACAGCAGTTGCGGTTGCTGTGACTCTCCTGCGCCCGGTGCGTAGTGACCAAGGATGCGCCGGCTCCACACTAATGCCGTTCCCCGCTGGCGGGTATACCTACTATTCAGCCGGGATCCATCTTGTTTCGGTGTCGTGGTAGCCGTCTCTGCCGAGCTGGTGGGCAGTCGTCCACGCCTGTCCCACGCTCACAGGTGCCTGTGGCGGGGGCGGCGGCAGGCGCGGGAATGGGCCAGCGCATGTGCGGCCTGGTTAAGCTGCCGCGGGATCCATACCAAGACGACCGGCCAGCCTGTACGCTCAATCCGTAAAAGCCGCTGGTGGATTTGGTCTAGCAAGTAGCGACACCACGCATCACGGCAGCCCACCGTGCCGGTCACCTGTGCACAGAGAACCTGGCTGTCTCCTTGAATGATCAGTTGACTACTCGGTGGCCCAGGATGGGCCAGGTACGCATCGAGCAATCCCAGCAATGCTTCCATCTCTGCTGAGTGCGACGAGTCGCCGCGTGCCAGGGGTCGGCTTTGCCATCCGCGTAGAGGGTGCCCCGGTAGTTGCAACTGCCAGCCCCAGGCGAAGCGTCCGCCCCGGCAGCGGCGAGGGCAATACGCGCCGTCGAACGAGCCGATGATCACCGCTGTTGGCGGGGGTCTAGTCGGTGCGGGTAATGCGCTCATCTTCCGATCCTCCTAACGCAGTCTGTGCTCATGCGGGCGGTGTTCCGCCTCCATGAAAGGCTCATCTTTCCGGCAGTGGACGGAGTGGAAGGCAAGTTGCGACCAAAATCCAAAAACGCACAGCATGGGGCGGGTGCGTGGGCGAACACGTAAGCATGCCTACGATGGCGCGGCGATGCCCTTCGCCGTGACCGGTAGGGCATCGCGATCTGGCAGCCCAACTAGGATCTGTGCCGAAGGCTGTTTGCAGTGGCGCGGCATGCTTACTGATGCCTGATGGTGGGGCGGACCAGCTGGCCGGTGATCACGGGGGAGGGGGAAGAGTCGTACGGGATGTCGCTGCCCTGATCTCAACTTCCTAAAATCAGAGATCTTCATAGTGGCGGCGGATGCCTGATGCGGCTAACTTAGGGCGACCGCCAAAATAACGTGACCAGTACCTGACTTGTATCATGCCGGTGAGAGCAACACATCTTCGCTACAAGGTCACGTTATTTTGGCGGTCGCCCTTAGTAAGTGCGGCACTTTCCAACTGGCGCACCCGTTCCGCCGTGATCCTCATCTGTTGCGCGACAGCCTTACGGTTGCGCAGCCCAGAGCATCGGACGCAATCCGGATACCAGGGGGTTCGCGACGCGCTAGGCCGCACGGGGCGTCTCTTCCGGCGGCCGAGCGCGCCGCACCACGGTGAGGCCCAGCGCCCGAGCGTGTTTCCGCACCGTTGCCGTCGAGCGATTGAGCACATGCGCGATGGCTTTCACCGGGATGCGCGTCCAGCCGCCATGTGGCCCGGGGCGGCTCACCCATTCCCGCCGATCACCAATGGATGCGCCCAACCGGCGTAAACCGAGACCCCTGAATATGGAGGGTGCTTGAAACAGCACGGGTTGCCGGTCCATTGGCAGTAGACCGCTGACCACCAAGAGGCGGGGATCGGCTGGTCGTCACGGGCGCCTCAGGCCACCCCCACAGCAATCCCCGGCTCTCGGCGGCCAGCGCCGCTGATGCGGGCCGGATGGCGCGCCATCCCGCGTGGTCAACTCTCCTCATAGTAGGCGCGGAGCACGCCCGATGCGTGGAGCTTCAGGAGGGCCGCGGCTTCGATCTGTCGAATGCGTTCACGGGTCAGATCCATTTCCTCCGCGAGGTCGGCGAGGGTCCGCCCAGCGTGGTAGCGGCCGTCGATGACCCGTTGTTCGCGGGGCGTCAATCGGGCGGCGACTTCCCGCGCTACGTCGTCCATGAACAGGGCTCGGGTGGCGGCTTCGGCCGGGTCGGTGGCCCCCGCCAGACAGTCGATCAAGGGGGGTGCGGTGGGATCGTTGCTGCCGGGTTGGTTTAGCGAGAGTGGCGGGCGCACCGCCTCGCGAACGGCCTGCACACGCAGCAGGGGCCACCCCAACTGGGCGGCGATCTCTGTTGGCGTCGGTTCGCGTTCCCACTTCTGCTCAAACGCCTGGATGATCTGCTGGATGCGTCCTACTGCCTCATCCAGATAGGCGGGGAGCCGCACGGTCCGCGCTTGGTCACTGAGCGCCCGCAGGAGGGCCTGGCGGATCCACCATGTGGCATGCGTTGAGAATTTGGTCCCGCGGGCCGGGTCATACGTGGTGACCGCGTGGAGCAGCCCGCCATTGCCTTCCTGAATCAGGTCCGCGAGCGCCAGGCCGCGCCCGGTATATTTCACGGCAATGCTGATCACCAGCCGCAAATTGGCACAGGTCAGCGTCTGGGTCGCTTCCTGTCCCGCGTGCATAGCAGCGACCCACTGCTGCCGCTCCGCCTCGGAGTAGGGCACCGAATCATCCAGGCACGCCTGGGCTGTGCGGCCCGCCTGGATGGCCAGGGCCAGCACCCGTTCCTCGCTGGCAGTCAGCAGCTCCGACCCTGTATCCCCCACCTCTTTCATATAGAGGTCGAGTGGATCGGGGACCGCCACTTGGCGCACACTCGGTAGGGCCACCACCATATTAGACCTCCTTACCGTAATAAATGTCATGTCTGTCCAATTGGACGCCCGGGCCTAGAAGCCGTGGCGGGCGGTCGGCGGTTTAGGTTCGGAGCGTCGGGGGTCGCGCCTGCGCCTGACCGGGACGCGGGCGATGGCGCGGCCAGGCTGATCGTGCGCGGCCCGTCACCCTCCTCACCGACGCGGTCCCGTTGGCGATAGTCGATGGCCTCGATGCGGATCACCCGGCAGAGATCCTGGTCGCGGAGCCGCGAGACGATCCGGGGGTCCATCTGGGTGAACGGGACATTCGTGGTGATCACTGTCGGCCGTTGCGTAATCCAGCGGTGGTTAATGATCTGGTACAGCTTCTCCCGGACCCAGGGAGTTGCGTTTTCTGCCCCGAGATCATCCAGGATCAATAGCTCGGCCTCCCGCACTTGCTCAAATCGTTCGTCATAGGTGATGTCACTGGTGGGTGCAAACGTGGCCCGGAGGTGGTCCAGCAAATCGGGGACTACGGCAAAGCAGGTCTGGACACATTCATGCAACGCCGTATTGGCAATGCTGGCTGCCAGATGCGTCTTGCCACAGCCATACCCCCCACACAAGATCAGCCATCCCTGGAGCTGCGCGGCAAACGCTTGCGCCGCCGCCAGCGCGGCGGCGACCTCGGGAAGGGGGTGAAAAGTCTCGAAGGTGAATCGCCGGTAGGCGCCCAGGTTGCTTAGTTCGTATAGTTCATCTTGACTTTGCCGCCGCTTGGCCCGGTTGCGGCATTCGCAGGTCATCAACGTCCCGAAGTCAGGATGGCTGGCGGGAAATTCCTGGCGTAGATACCCCACGCCCCCGCAGATCGCGCAGGGTTCCGGTGCTGGCGGGCTGGGTGGCGGGGCGTCATCCGGGGAGCGCTGCGCACCGGGTAGCGGCATACTGCCGTACACCTCCTGCGGGGTGCGAAACGTGCCCGCCCGGCGGGTCCCGAGTGGTCTAGATAGGAGCGGAGCTTCCTGCGGGGATCCCAGGCGCGGCGGATCGTCGCCGGGGGTGCCCGGCGGCGATCGTATGGCCTGACCTTGCGCCTGCGCCCGGGCGCAGAGCAGCTCAACCAGGATCGTCCGGTGGCAGTGCGGATGGTGCGCATCCAGGCGTTCCCAGCAGAGCACGATGAGCGTCCGTAGCGGGTCCGCTGCCGCGTAGCCCAAGAGTTGGTCCAGCACGGCTGGCCGCTCCACCTCCATCTCGTGACGATAGCGATCCGCAAACGCAGCCCAATCCAGGGTGCCGGCGCGGTAGTCCCACAGCAGATCTGCTGAGGGGCCCGCGTCCGGCAGCCAGATGCCGCCCACTTCACGCACCGCCTTAAGCCAGAAGCCGTGCGGTTTGCGCATCGCCAGCACCCGGGTGCCTACCGGCCACTCGGCCGGACGGGTGCAACAGGCATGTCGGATGGTTAGCGGCGGGGGTGGGGCGGGTGAATCAGGTAGTACCATCGGTCGTGATCTCCAGGGGGGTCCCCCATGTAGCGGCATCGACTAGCGCCTGACGGCGCGGGTCCCAGCCTTTGACGAAGCCGCGGCTCCCCCAATCGGCGGCGGTGCCCTGCGCCGTGATGGTCGCCAGCAGCGCCTGGAGCTGGGCAGTCTGCTCGCCGGGCTGCCCCGGCTGATCCAGCCAGCCCGCGAAGCCGTGCTCCGCGAACAGCGCCCGTAACTCCGGCGAGGTGTGGTTCAAGTCGTCCATCCAAATGTATCGCGCGCCGACCACACCCAGCCAGGCGGCAAACGAGGCCACCCCACTGTGTGGGAGGAGAGGGGCGACGTGCAGCCGAACGTGAACCCCGGCTGCAGCCAGCGCCTGCGCCGCATCGCGGCGCACCTCGGCCGGGGGATTGGCCCGCTCGAAAATAGCCCGCACATCCGGGCGATCAGTCGTGATACTGACCCCGAACTCCACGCGGTCGCGCAGCGCTGGGCTGGTGAGTAAATCGAGATCGCGCTCCCACGCCAGCTTGGGGTTGCGCGTCGAGATAAGCAGGCGGCGAAAGTCTGTAGCGGCCAGCGCCTCCAGCACTCCCCGGACGATCCCATGCTGGCGTTCCAGCGGCTGGTATGGATCGGTGGTGGCGGACATGAACAGGGCCTTGCCCGCCAATTCCGCGGCGCGCTGGCGAATCACCTCCGGGGTGAGGGGCCGGAGCTTGACCCACTGGCCCCAGGTGCGCGCCAGTTCGGCGGTCGTGCCTCCTTTATTGAGGATGTGAGGAACGTAGCAAAATCGACATCGATAGGCGCATCCCGACATCGGCAACACCGAAAAATCAAATCCCGCAATGAAACTGCGCGGGCCCTGGGGTCCTAAAACCTGCCGTGTGCGATCGATGGACACTGTGACCGCCATCCCGACCTCCTTATCTGATATCCCCGATCGGGGATGCGTCGAATCGAACTTCTCTGCTCCCGAGCGATCCTCGTCCGACCGCCGATCCCTGACCGTTATCTGAAATCGTCGGCATTCCAGGCCCGCTATACAAGCCTCCTGGACGCGGGCTATAGAGCCTCCCACCGGCGAACACGCCCGCCTGCTGTCTTGTCGGACTTA
>JBBSAN010000337.1:0-7138 GCA_038252265.1 Chloroflexia bacterium | reverse complement strand
GCGCATCCTTCGTGGTGGATGGAGTGGTGGCAGGGTTGGGTACCACCCCGAACAGCGAGTTGGCCCAGGCGGCGGGCCTGACCGTGGACAACGGCGTTGTGGTCGATGCCCTGCTACGCACGAGCGCCCCCGATATTTACGCCGCCGGGGACATCGCCCGCTATCCCGACCCGCTGCTGGGGCTGCGCCGCGTGGAACACGAGAACCAGGCCAACCAGCAGGGCAAACGCGCCGGGCGGGCTATGGCCGGCGATGTCAAACCCTACAAGCATCTCCCGTTCTTCTATTCCGACCTATTTGACCTGGGCTACGAAGCGGTGGGCGACCTCGATGCCCGGCTGGAAACGGTCGCCGACTGGAAAGACCCCTACCGCGAGGGCGTGATCTATTATCTGCGGGCGGGACGGGTGCGCGGCGTGCTGCTCTGGAACGTCTGGGACCAGGTCAAGGAGGCGCGCAAGCTGCTGGCCGAGGCCGGGCCGTTCACGCCCGAGCTGTTGCAGGGGCGCTTGCCGGTGGCAACCGTTGCCGCGCCCGGCCCGGCAACCGCCCCGGCTTTAGTGTAGTAAGGAGGGCAACACCATGAACATGACCGCCATCCAACGACTCTATCAAGAGCAGGATCAGGCCCCCTGGCTGGACAGTATCAGCCGGGAGATGATCCAATCGGGCGAACTCCAGCGACTCATTACGGAAGGGGGGATCGTCGGCGTGACCAGCAATCCGACGATCTTTGAAAAGGCCATCACCCAGGGAGCCGCCTATACCGCGGACATCCGGCGGCTGCGGGCGCAAGGGTTGGCTCCCCCGGCGATCTTCTTGGAGTTGATGCTGCAAGACATCGGCGACGCGGCGGACCTGCTGCGCCCGGTCTATGAGCAGACCGCCCATCGAGACGGCTATATCAGCATCGAAGTCACGCCCGATGTGGTGGACTCCACGGCAGGGATGCTGGCGCAAGCCCGCTGGTTCCAGGCGCGGCTGGCCCGCCCCAATGTCTATGTCAAGATCCCGGCGATGGACACCGGCATCCCGGCCATCGAGCAGGCGATTTTTGAGGGCATCCCGATCAATATTACGCTCATCTTTGGGCTGGCCCGCTACGCGCAGGTCAGCGCTGCGTACCTGACCGGGCTGGAACGGCGGCTCGCCGCCGGGTTGCCGCTGGCCGATGTTTGGTCGGTCGCGTCGTTCTTCGTCAGCCGGGTGGATACGAAGGTAGACCCGCAACTGGCCGCCGGGCTGGGGCCGGATGGGGCGCACCCCGCTGCCGCCCGCCTGGCCGCGTTACAGGGCCAGGTGGCGATTGCCAATGCGCGCGTCGCCTATGCGATGTTCCAGGCAACGCTGGCGAGTCCCCGCTGGCAGCGCCTGGCCGCAGCCGGGGCGCAGGCGCAGCGCCCGCTCTGGGCCTCGACCAGCACCAAGAACCCGGCCTATTCCGATGTCCGCTATGTCGAAGACCTGATCGGGCCACAGACGGTGAACACGATGCCCCCCGCCACAATCGCGGCGTTTAACGATCATGGCACGGTGGCCCGCACCCTCGACCAGGATCCGGCAGCCGCCCAACGGATTCTCGACGAACTGGCGGGGGTGGGGGTCTCCCTGGAGCAGGCCACTCAGGAACTGGAAGCCGAGGGGGCCGCCAGTTTTGCCCGGTCCTACGAGCAGTTGCATCAGGCGATCGTGACCGCGTAGGGAACGACCGCCGGTGCGGAAAGAAGCGAACCATGTTATCACCGAATGGCAACCAACCCGAAGATCAGGCGTTATCCTTGATCGAAGACATGCAGCCGCGCACGCTGGACGCGAGTCAAATTAGCCAATTCGAAGGCTATATGGCCGAGATCTTTGCCGCGCTTGGCCTGGATCTAACCACCCCGGCCACGGCAGCCACGCCCCGGCGCTTTATCCGCGCCCTCTTTGACGCGACCGCTGGCTATGATGGCGACCCGAAACTGCTGACGGTCTTCCCGACCGAGTGTCACGGCGGGGCCGCGTGCCGCCTGAGCCAGGTGGTCGAGGGACCGATTCAGTTTTATGCGCTCTGCGAACACCATGCGCTGCCCTTCTACGGCCATGCCTATGTCGGATATATCGCCCACGAAGGCATTCTGGGCCTGTCGAAGCTGACCCGCCTGGTGCGGCTCTTTGCCCGGCGCTTCACCGTGCAAGAACGGCTGGGCCGGCAAATCGCGGACACCCTGGACACGCTGCTCGCCCCGCACGGCGTCGCGGTCTACCTGGAAGCGCACCACCTGTGTACGCAAATGCGGGGCGTGCAGGCGGTGCTGCCGCTGACTCGCACCACGTTCTGGCGGGGTGCCTATGAAGCCGACCCGGCCCTGCGGGCCGAGTTCTTCGTTGCCTGCGGATTGCCGCGCGGAGGTGCGTGATGCAGTGGGGGCTGTATCTGCTGAACGTGGGGCCGTTCCAGGACCCCCGGACGCTGGTGGACCTGGCCCGCGCCGCCGAAGACGCGGGCTGGGATGGATTCTTCCTGGCCGACAACCTCCTCGCCACCGCCGGAATGCCGGTGGTGGACACCTGGACGACCCTCGCCGCTATCGCCAGCCAGACGCGGCGCATCCGGCTCGGCCCCCTGGTCACGGCACTCCCGCGCTACCACCTGGGCAAGCTGGCGCGGGAGACCGTGACGCTCGATCACCTGTCGGGCGGGCGGCTGATCCTGGGGGTGGGCAGTGGCGACGATTACTGGCGGGAGTATAGCACCTTTGGGCCGGTGCCCGATGCCCGGCAGCGGGGGGCCATGCTGGACGAAGGGCTGGCCGTGCTGACGGGCCTGTGGAGCGGGCAGCCGTTCCAGTTCCAGGGCCGCTATTACCAGATTACCGAGGCCACGTTTGTACCCACGCTGGTGCAGCAACCGCGAATTCCGATCTGGGTGGGCGGCAAGTGGCCGCACCCCCGCCCGTTCCGCCGGGCGGCGCAGTGGGACGGCGTCTGCCCCAATGCCCTGGACGGGACGGTCACGCCGGAAGAGTACCGGGCGATCCAGGCAGTAATCCACACGCACCGCACCAGTGGAGCGCCGTTCGACATCGTGCATACCCAGTTGGTAGAGAATCCCGAGGTTCATCCCGCCGCCGCGCGGGTGGCGGCCTATGCGGCCACCGGGGTCACGTGGTGGCTGGCTGATTTCGACGAGAACAGCCGGGTGGCCGACGTTCAACAGCATATCCGGCGCGGACCACCGCGCTAGCGCAGCACCTGCTGCCTTCGGGCCGGGGCGCTCATTGCGCTAGCGCAACGACGCCACTCAGTGATCGTGGTATGCTATAGGGGAAAGGCCCGATCTCGGCGCAGGGCCGGCGGAGCCGGCGGGCGCACGACGCACAGGGGAGGCACGGATCATTATGGTCAGCAAGACTCGCGGTAACGCGGCGGAACTCTTGGTACGCTGCCTGGAGAACGAAGGCGTCAAGTATGTCTTCGGGCTGCCGGGCGAGGAAATCGTGGACGTGCTGGACGCACTGTCGCGCAGCACCCAGATCCAATTGGTGGTGACCCGGCATGAGCAGGGGGCCGCCTTCATGGCCGATGTCTATGGCCGGGTCAGCACCTATCCGGGCGTGTGCCTGGCGACGCTAGGCCCCGGCGCGACCAACCTGATCACCGGCATCGCGGATGCGACGCTGGACCGGGCCCCCCTGGTGGCGATCACCGGCCAGGCCGGGTTGGAACGGGTCCACAAGGAGTCGCACCAGTATATTGATGTGGTGCAGATGCTGCGCCCGATCACCAAGTGGAATGCCCGGGTCGAGTTGGCCGAATCCTTGCCGGAGATGGTGCGAAAAGCCTTCCGCCTGGCCCGCCTGGAAAAGCCGGGCGCGACCCATCTGGAACTGCCCGAAGATGTGGCGGCGGCCCTGGTGCCGGCGACGCTGGCCCCGCTGCCGGTGCGGCGCACGACCTACCCCGCGCCGACCGCCGCGACGCTGGCTGCCGCCGCTGAACGCATTGCCGCCGCGCAGCGCCCGGTGGTGCTGGCGGGCAACGGCGTCATCCGCCGTGAGGCGAGCGGGCACGGGGCCGCCGCCGGGCTGGCCGCGTTCGCCCATGCCCTGACGATCCCGGTGCTGACGACCTTCATGGGCAAGGGGGCGTTCGACGCCCGCGACCCGCTGGCCGGGCCGGCGGTCGGCCTCCAGCGGCCCGGGGCGGACCTGGCCCGCCATCCCCTCCTGGCCGACGCCGACCTGGTCATCACGGTCGGCTACGACCTGGTCGAATGGGCCCCGGCGCTCTGGAACCCCGACGGCAGCAAAGAGATTATCCATGTGGACAGCACGCCCGCCGAGATTGACGGCCATTATCTGCCGACCGTCGAAGTGGTCGGCGAGATCGGCGCGGCGCTGACCGAGTTGGCTGCCCTCTGTGCCGCCACGCCCCGGCGGGCGCGGCCCCCGGCGCACCCGGCGTCCGCCGATGCCTACGGGAGCCTCCAGCCGTTTGCCACCGATCCGAGCGTGCCGATGAAGCCGCAACGGATCGTCTGGGAGTTGCGCCAGGCGCTCGGCGACGACGACATCCTGATCAGCGACGTGGGCGCGCACAAGCTCTGGCTGGCAAGCTACTACCCCGCCTACCGGCCCAACACGCTGATCATCTCGAACGGTCTGGCGACGATGGGCCTGGCCGTGCCGGGCGGGCTGGCCGCCCGGCTGGCCCAGCCAACCCGGCGGGTGGTGGCGGTGAGCGGCGATGGCGGCTTCCTGATGAACTCGCAGGAACTGGAGACCGCCCAGCGCCTGCGGGTGCCCTATGTGAATGTCGTGTGGCTGGATGGCCGCTACGGCGTGATCGAGCTGAACCAGCAGCGGCGGCTGGGACACACCTTTGGGGTCGAATTCGGCAACCCCGACCTGGTGGCCTATGCCCGCTCGTTCGGTCTGCCCGCCTGGGCCGTGGAGGCGGCGGACGACTTTTTGCCGCTGTTGCGCCGGGCGCTGGCCCTCGACATGCCGTCGCTGATTGTGGTGCCGGTGGACCCGCGCGAGAATCAGCATCTCGGCGCGATGGCGGCGGCCTGAGATCCCGGCGGCACCGGGTTCCTGTATTGGCGCGAGCAGAAAGGAGGATGGCCGATGACCATCCAGGTGATTAATCCGGCCACGGAGGCCGTGCTGGCAACGTATGACGAATTTTCCCCGGCGGACGTGGAGGCGGCGGTGGCGGCAGCCCATGCGGCGTTTGCGAACTGGCGCACGCAGCCCCTGGCGGCGCGCTCCGACCGCCTGCGCGCCGCCGCCGCCACCCTGCGCGCCCGCCAGGGGCGTTATGCGGCGCTGATCACGGCGGAGATGGGCAAGCCGCTGGCCGAGGCGGAGGCGGAGATCGAGAAATGCGCCTGGGCCTGCGACTACTACGCCGAGCAGGGGGCGTGCTTCCTGGCCGCCGAGCCGGTCGCCAGCGACGCCCGCGAGAGCTATGTTGCGTTCGAGCCGCTCGGCGTGGTCCTGGCGATCATGCCCTGGAACTTCCCCTTCTGGCAGGTTTTCCGTTTTGCCGCCCCGGCGCTCATGGCGGGGAATACCGCGATCCTCAAGCACGCCTCGAACGTGCCGGGCTGTGCGCTGGCGATCGAAGAGGTGTTCCGCGACAGCGGCTTCCCGGCGGGGGCGTTGCGGGCCATCCTGGTGCCGGGTGCAGGGGCCGAGGCGCTGATTGCCGACCCGCGCATTCGCGCCGTCACCCTGACCGGCAGCGAGGCCGCCGGGGCGCGGGTGGCAGCAGCGGCGGGGCGGGCGGTGAAGAAGACCGTCCTGGAACTGGGCGGCTCCGACCCGTTCATCGTGCTGGCCGACGCCGACCTGGACGCCGCCGCCGTAACGGCGGCCCGCGCCCGCAACCTGAATGGTGGGCAGAGTTGCATCGCCGCCAAGCGCTTCCTGGTCGAGGCCGCCGTGGCCGATGCTTTCGAGGCGCGCTTCTGCGCCGCCGTCGTCGCCCTGCGGATGGGCGACCCGACCGACCGGGCGACCCAGGTTGGCCCGCTGGCCCGCGCCGACTTGCGCGCCGCCCTGCACCGCCAGGTGACCGAGTCGGTCGCGCGGGGGGCGCACGCGGCGGTGGGCGGGATCATCCCACCGGGGCGGGGCTACTTCTATCCGCCGACGGTCCTGACCCGCGTCACGCCGGAGATGCCGGTGTTCCGCGAGGAGACCTTCGGCCCGGTGGCCGCCGTGCTGCGGGTAGCCGACGCGGACGAGGCCGTGCGGCGGGCCAATGAGTCGCCGTTCGGCCTGGGGGCGGCGCTCTGGACGGCGGACCTGGACCGCGCCCGCCGCCTGGCGCGAGAGATCGAATCCGGGAGTGTCTTCATCAACGGGATGGTGGCCTCGGACCCACGTTTGCCCTTTGGTGGCGTGAAACACAGCGGCTACGGGCGCGAACTATCCGGCTTCGGCATCCGCGAGTTCGTCAATATCCAGACGGTGTGGATCGGCCCCAGCAGCGGGGGGCCACCGCTGACCGCCCGCTCCGAATAGGGCACCGCTCGGCCATCCTCGTCGGCAGCGAGGCCCAGGCCATAGGCGTTCTTCAAGGTGCGCGCCAGCTAGGCTGCCGGATACCGGAAGATCGGTTGATCGTGGGTTACAACGATCTTGAGCTGGCCCCGTACCTGGGTCTGCCGACGGTGCGGGTGCCGCTGTACGAGATGGGACGGCGCGGCGTCGCGGTGCTGCTGGCCCAGTTGGGCGAGCCCCCGCCAGTCCCAATCCCGGAACGCCGGCCCGCCGAACTGGTGCTGCGGACTACGGCGGGCCGGCCCGCTGTTTAGGGATAGCGATGCCGGCATAAGGGATTACGGATGGGATCGCCGTCTGCGGTCCGCTGGAATGAGGAGGCCACTTCTGCTGCTGCCCTCGGAACCGTTGGTCGGGCCGCCCGGTTGGGTCCTGGCCGCGCACGTCGCCGTGCCGTGCGTTCCGCCCTACCGGCTCGACCTACAGGTCGGCGTTGCCTACCAACTGCCCGGTACGCCGACCCGCCACATCGCCTGCTACCAGCCCCTTGTCCTGACGCTTGCGGGTCAGGGGGGAATGAGTGACGATGTAGGCTAAGAAGGAGGGAAATATGAAAGACGACTTCCAGGTGGGGGATCATGTGG
>JBBSAN010000336.1:0-7143 GCA_038252265.1 Chloroflexia bacterium | reverse complement strand
TAGTACTACAACCGCACTTGCTGAAAATCTGGAGGTTCGGCCCCCCGCTTTCGGTAGTGGCTACGCTGGGCGAGGGCCTGCTTGTACCGACGATAAATCGACCAGGACAGCACAAACCCTGTAGAATGCCGCTGATTCCAGACTAATCCGTTCAGCAACCGCCGTACTTCGGGCACGGTCAACGGAATCACCGGCACAGGGCGGTGCGCCCAAGGCACCGGTTCGCTGGGCACCGAAGTCTTGGCGGAAATAGGATCGGTTCGACGAGCGGGGCGGCCTAGCGTCTGACCGACCAGTCCCGTTAGACCGACCCGCTGAAAGGCGTGGATCCAGGAGCGAACAGTGCGGCGACAACAGCCAAGGTGTTCAGCCAGGGCCGGGACCGAACAACCGGCAGCCGAGAGGAGGAGGATCTGCGCCCGGCGAGCGAGGCTAGGCGGGCCTGCTGCCCAGCGGCGGAGCGCACGCTGTTCCCGCAAAGTGAGGATACGAACATAGAGCATACAGTACTTGAGCAAACTTTCCGCCATCACTTTTTGCTAAGTGCGGTTGTAGTATTAGATCGGCCAGATTGAGGGATATGTCCACCAGCGACCGTCCGCGATCCAGGTTCAGCACTCCCACCATCCTCTCCCTGGCCGGGGTGGCCCTGGCGGTGCTGGGCGTGGGCGGCTACCTGCTCTGGTGGACCGGTGCCGGACTGGTGCGCGAGGGCAACTGGGTCGGGCTGGACTTCCACGTCTACTACGCCGCGGCCCAGGTGTTGCGCCGGGGCGACGACATCTACGGGTCGGGCATGTCCCCGATCTACGTCTACCCCCCTTCGCTGGCTGCCGCCGTCATCCCCCTGACCTGGCTGCCGAACGCGAACGCGGCGACAATCCTCTGGAAGCTGCTGCAAAACGCCTGCCTGCTGGGAGCGGGGGCGCTGCTGGTCAGCCTGTTACCGGGCCGGGCACGTTGGCTGGGGGCGGGCGTGCTGCTATTCGGCCTGCTCACACTGCCGGTGCGTGATGAGATCTATTATGGGGAGTCGAACAGTCTGGTGCTGGTGCTGGTGGTGGGCGCGATCTGGCTGATGACCAGGGGTCAGGGATCGGGGATCAGGGATCAGGGGTCGGGGGTCAGGGGTCGGGGGTCAGAGTGGGCGCTGACTCCGGCAATTATCGGGGCGGGCGTGTTGCTGGCGCTGGCGGTGAGCATCAAGGTGCTGCCGGTGCTGCTGGTAGGCTACCTGTGGTGGCGGGGACCACGCGGGGTGGCGGCGGTGGCAACGGGCGGCTTCGTGCTGATCCAGGCCGGGTTGCTCCTGCTGACGCCGACCACCGCCGATTACTGGCTGATCCACTTCCCCGCCCTGTTCGGCGAAGCGTTCCCCTACCTCGACAACCAGAGCCTCAACGCCGCCCTCGCCCGCGCGCTCTTGCCGGGCACCGACCCCACCCTACCCGCGCTGCAACTGGCCGACGGCGAGGCGTTGCGCCCGGTGCTGACCCTGGTTGCGAACACCCTGGCGGTCGTCGCCACCATCGCGGCGCTGGCGACCGTGCGCCGCCCGGCCACGCTCCCCCCCGGCCCGGCCCGCACGACGCGCCTCCTGCTCGAAACCGGCCTGGTCCTGTTGACCATCCACCTGGTGTCCGGCAGCACCTGGCTGCATCATCTGGTCGATCTGGGGGTGGTGGTGATAGGGGTTGGGGGTTGGGGGTTGGGGGTTGGGACAGGGGGTGGGGGTTGGGGGTAGGAGGTTGATGATCAGAGTAATAGGCGGCGCTTATGGGGGCTAGCTGCTGTGATCGGGGTGGGGCTGGGGGTGTTGCTCTGGCGACCCGCCGAGTGGGTGCTGATGATTAATCAGGGGCTGCCGAACGTGCCCCTGATCGCCTGGTTCGCCAGCAATAGCGCCCTATGGGTCGTCCTCGCCTTCTGGCTGCTCGCCGCTCGGCTGCTCTGGATCAGCCGAACGCTACCAACCCCTAACCCCCAAGCCCCAACCCCCAACCCCCAACCCCTACGTCGTAAGTCGCCGCGCCGCCAGTTCCGCCGACGCCTGATCGACCCGGTCTTCGGCCTGCTGTTCGCGCACCCAGGCGAGCAGGTGCGGCACCCCCTCCGCGAAGCGCACCTGCGGCGCGTAGCCGAGCAACTCCTGGGCGCGGCGGATATCGGCAAAGCAGTGGCGAATGTCGCCCACGCGGAACTTCTGGCTGATCGTGGGGGCGATGTCGCGACCCAGCCCGGCGGCCAGGGCGTGGGCCACCTGGTTCACCGTGACCGGCGCGCCCGACCCGATGTTCAGCGCCTGAAAATCCGCGCGATCCGTCTCCATCGCCAGCAGATTTGCCTGGGCAATGTCCGAGACGTGGATGAAATCGCGGAGCTGTTCGCCATCCTCGAAGACCAGCGGCGAGTTGCCGTTCAGCAGGCGGGCGCTGAAGATGGCCGCCACGCCGGTATAAGGGTTCGACAGCGCCTGCCGCGATCCGTAGACATTGAAGTAGCGCAAGGCGACGGTGGGGATGTTGTAGGCCCGCCCAATCTCCAGGCACATCTCTTCCTGGTCGCGCTTGGTCGTGGCATAGATCGAGGTGGGATAAAGCGGCTTGTCTTCACCGGTGGGCATCGGGGTCGCGGCGCGGCCACAGCGGGGGCAGCGCATCTCCCAATCATGCGCCTCTAGCTGGGCCGGGGCGCGCACCTGGGGGTAGACCAGCCCATGCTCGGCGCACCGGTAGGCCCCCTCGCCGTAGATCGACATGGACGAGGCGACGATCAGCTTGCGAACGCTGCCCCGGTCGGTGGCAAGCAGTTCGAGCAGCACCGCCGTACCCAGGCTGTTCGCCTGCACATAGCGCACGATCTCGTACATGGATTGCCCGACCCCCACTTCGGCGGCCTCGTGGTAGACCACTTCGATCCCGGCCAGGGCGGTGCGCAGCCCGGCGGCGTCCACCATGTCGCCACGCACAAACTCGGCGGCAGGATGAAGATTTCGGGGTTGCCCATCCGGGCCAAACGGTGCATCCCCATGCACCTGGGGCACCAACGAATCATAAACGCGGACCTGGTGTCCACGGGCGATCAGGGCATCAACGATATGGGAGCCGATAAACCCGGCCCCCCCTAAGACTAAGACGTTCGCCACGACGGATTCTCCTTATCGAGTACTGAGTGCTGAGTACTGAGTGCTGAGCACTCAGCAATGAGCGAGTAGGCGCTACCTCGTACCTCAGTCCTCAAACCTCAAACCTCAAACCTCACTTCTTTTGCACCTGAGGGCCGTAGCGGCCCACGATGCTGTTCCAGCGGATTTGCAGCAGGCCGCGCAGGGCACCGATGGCATCTTTGAGCAGATTGACCTTGCTGCCGCGCTCGTCGTGCCAGTGTACCGGCACCTCTTTGAGCGGGTAGCGCCGCCACTGGGCCAGGAACAGGATCTCGGCGTCGTAGCTCCAATCGTTGATCCGGCCTCGGCGGAACAGGTCATGGGCCGCCCGGCGGCTGAAGCACTTGAAGCCGCAGGTCACGTCCGAGATATTGCGCGTCACCAGCCGGTCGCTCAGCCAGGTAAAGACTTTGCCCATATGCTCGCGCAGCCACGGTTGCCGCCGGTCCAGGTGGGCCCCCGCCATCTTGCGCGACCCGATAACCACCTCATAACCCTTAGCGAACCAGGGCCAGAAATTATCCAACTCCTCCGGCGGCGTGGACAGATCGGCGTCGGTGAACAGCACGTAGTCGCCCTGGGCCGCGGTCATACCGGTACGCAGGGCATATCCTTTGCCCCGGTTCGCCGGGTTGGCGATCACGCGCACGGTGGGGGCGGCAGCCAGGGCCGCCTGGGCCACCGCCACGGTGTCGTCCGTGCTGCCGTCGCTCACCACGACGATTTCGTATGCGTAGGATTGCGCTTGCAGATAGGCCAGCAATCGGGGCGCAGCCTGGGGGAACCGCACCGCTTCGTTATACATGGGGATCACGACCGACAACCGGACGCTCCCCGCCTGAGATTCTGTCACAACCATCTCCTCCACCGGTGACGGCTCATCCGCCACACCGGGGGGCAGCATACCATATGGGCCGCTACACCGTCAAGAAGAACGGACCCGGCGGGCTGATGTGACGGGGGGTTGGGGGTTGGGGACCAGGGATCAGGTTTAATTGATCCTGATTGCCTGCTCGCCATCCCCTGGTTCTGCCGGTCCAACAGTCATGGCGGCGAGGCGCTGGAATGCCGTCGGGGGCGGTCCCTGGTCGAGGTGCTGGCGGATCAACGCAGCACACGCCTCCGGGCTGAGGGCGGCGGTATCAACCTCCAGGTCATAGATGCCGGGCACATGGACGGCGTCCTGCCACAAGCGCACCGGGGCAGGCACCGTCCCGTCGGCGGGATCGGTCCCCCATGTGGCGCGCCGCCGCTGCATAATCACCGGGAGCGGGCACCGCACCCCTACAACCAGCACCGGGAGGCCCCGCAATTGCCGCGCACAGCGGGGGAGAATCCTGCGCGGCGCGGAATAGGAGTCATGGTGCGCCACATCCACCACCACATGGACCCCCAGGCGGCTGTGGGCCGCGATGGCCTCATACATGGCCTGGTACAGCAAGACGATGAGCGGCTCAAGGTCGGGCCGTTCTCCGCCCGGTCGCAACCCGATCCCAGGCTGGTAGGCGTCAGGGGTCATCGGCTTGAATTGATCCACCCCCAGGTTCATCCACACCCCCGCAAACGTATTCTGGATGACGGTGGCGATGCTGGACTTGCCGGAGCGCGGCACCCCATTCAAAATCACAATCTGACCCGGCAGCCCTACTTCTAACACACGTTCCCTCACAATTTCTACCAGCGATTAATGGTTCGCGGCGGACGATGCGGGACTACGAATCGCAGTCACCGCCCCAACCCCCAATCCCCAACCCCCAACCTCCAACCCCTGATTCTGCCGATCAACCAGCGCGCGCAGACTGGGATAGCGGACCATGGTGCCGTCTTCGTAGCGCAGGAAGACCGGGTTAGCGCCGACGAGCGTCGGGTCGGCCAGCGCCGCCTGGACATAGGCGGCGCTCTCATGCACTTCGTAGGCGCGGATGGCCGTCCAGTCGTTGTAGAGCAAATTGATGCACGGGCCGAAGCCCGAATTGAACAGCAGGACGCCATTGTACGTGGGCGGCGGGTTTGCCATGTAGAACGTGGCCGGGCGCGCGGGGTCCGGCTCCAGGGCGCGGATCTGATCCAGCAGGCGGCGGGCCTCCTGCCCTGACTGGACCCAGTGCAGGTTCTGCTCCAGCGTCAGCGCGCTCCATCCTCCTACAGCAACGAGCAGGAGCGCCAGGGCTGCGACCGCAGGCCAGCCTGGCCCCGGTCGCCCCCCCGGCCCGGCGGGGCGCGCGGTGCTCCACAGCCGCCCGATGGTCCAGGCGATCAGCAGGCTCACACCGAGGGCGGGCACATAGAACCAGCGAGAGGCCACCGCCTGGGTGGTCAACAGCAGCGTGATCGCGACCCAACCGAAGGCGAACAGCGCTGTCCGGCCCAACCAGCGCACCAGGGCCACGCCCCCGACCCCCGCGCCGGCGATCAGGGCGAGCTGCGCCGCCAGGGGCCAGCCTTGCACTTCTGTCACCCACGGCCACCCCCCCAGCGCCAGCGTCAGGTAGCCGGTGATCACGCCAGGTGCCCGCGACAGGAAGCCGAATTGCTCCGAAGTGCCGTACATCAACCGCCCCTGCCCGGTGAGGAACAACCCCAGGCGGATGGCGACATAAATCGCCGTAATCAGCAGGAACGGCAGATGGTCGCGCAGGAGCCGGAGCCAGGTCGTCCGGTCGCGCCACCACCCCGCGTCGCGCCGTCCCGGCCAGCGCGCCCAGGCCCGGCCAAACACCAGATCGGTCCACAGGATCACCAGCGGCAGAGTGATCGCGCTTTCTTTGCCGCCCACCGAGAGGATCGCCAGACCCAACGCCCCGGCCCACGTCGCCCGCCCCGCGCCCCGCCGCCAGCACACCCACAGCGCCAGCGCCGGAAGCCAGAACAGGGCCAGGCTGACATCGGCGCGCCCGCCCACCCAGGTCACGGTTTCCGGCGCAGCGGGGTGCAGCCCAAACAGGGTCGCCGCGATCACCCCGACCGAGGCCGACCCGGTGATCGCCCGCACCAGCAGCGCCGCCGCGACCATATTGATCGCGTGCATCAGGAACCCGGTCAGATGCCAGGGCAACGGGTTCGCCCCGAACAAGGACCAATCTGCCGCCCAACTGAGCCAGGTCCACGGGCGATAAACGGCCCGCCCGACCGGGTTGAAGAAGTTGAGCACCTGCCCCCAGCCCTTCGGCACCACGTAGTTATAGTCATCGCCCACCCACCAGGCATTTGCCGCCACAGCGTACACCGCCAGCATCAAGGCCACGCCCAGCAACAGACCTAGCACCCAGCGGCGGGCAGGGATTGGGGGTTGGGGGTTGGGAGTTGGTAGAGAAGCGGCGCGGCTCATAGGGGGTATTATAACACGGGGGTCACCACCGAGACACGGAGAACACGGAGACTCTCTGTGTTCTCCGTGTCTCGGTGGTGAACTCCTCAAACAGGTTGACAGGATCGCCCGTCATGCGGTAGCATAACGCTTGTGATTCCTCTCGAAAGACGACCATTGTGAACCCGGCGATCCAGGACGTGTGGTTGACCATCATCGGGGTGCTGCTGTTCGGCCTACCCGGCTACGCGGCGCGCGCCGGGCTGGCCCGGCTGGCCGGGGGCAGCCGCTTTCTGCGCACCCAGGACGGCGCGACCGGCGTGGCCCTGGAAAGCCTGGGCCTCAGCCTGGCCCTCTGGCCGATCCTCCTGCTCTATTGCACCCTGCTCGGCATCCGCTTCAGCACGGGCCTGATCTGGGGCATCCTGGCCCTCAGCGCCCTGGTAGCCGTGGGCGATGCCGGGCTGCGCTGGCGGAAGCGTCGCCGCCAGCCGCCCCTGCCCCCTGCCCCCGGCGCGGCACGCGGCTCCTGGCTGGCCCGCAGCGCCGAATGGCTGCCGCTGCTCCTGCTGACCGCGATCGTCCTTGCCGCCCGGCTCTATGCGGTGCGCGACCTCCATATCCCGCTCTTTGGCGACTCGCGCCACCACACGCTGATGGTCCAGCTGAT